>JAYUQJ010000096.1:0-4929 GCA_043756825.1 Betaproteobacteria bacterium
TGCTTACACCCGCCGGCACCGCGATCGCTGACGTGCAAACCCGCAGCCTGAGCGGGCTGGGCCTGCCGTCCTGGCTGCTGGGCGCGCTGACCGGGGCGGTGTTGCTGGCGGCCGCAGTGGTGCTGCTGTCCAACCTGGGGGTGCCAGCCGGCCTGTTCGTGCTGATGGCCCTGGCGCAGAGCTTGAACCTGCTGCTGCTGGCCGGTGAGCTCTTGCCCGGGCTGGGCACACCCGCCTGGATGGTGTCGCAGGCCTTGATGCTGGGACGCGCGGCGGATGTGGCGGTGGCGGCAGCGCTGGTGCAGCTTGCCGCCCTCTACCCGCGCCCCATCGCCGCTGCCCGGCCCTGGGTGGCCGCCACCTGGGGCCTGGCTGCCTTGTTGCTGACCGGCCTGAGCCACGATCTGCTGCCCGGGGCATGGTGGTGGTCCCAGGCCTGGACCCTGCTTTGCGGCGGCCTGGCCGTCGGGATGCTGCTGCGGTCCGAGCGGCTCGACGGCGGACCCTTGGCGCGCCTGCTGCGCCACCTGGTACTGGCTGCGCTGTCGACCCATGTCCTGATCAGCCTGGCCAATGCCTGGTCGGCACAGGCCAGCCAGCAGCCGCACGCCATCGCGCTCGCCGGACTGATGGTCTGGCATGTGTTCGTGGCATCGCTGTTGCTGCTCGGCCCCTTCCTGTCACGCTCACGCCGGATGATGCGCGAACTGGCGCTGCTGGCGGGCGTGAGCACGGTGGCCGCCGCCCTGGACCTGCTGCTCGAGACCGGCACCGAACTGGACAATGTGGTCTCGCTGCTGCTCGCGTTGAGCGTATCGGCCGGGCTCTACCTGCTGGCCAAGCGCTGGGTCCTGAGCCAATTGACCAGTTCGGCGGGCATCAGCGGTGAACGCCTGTTCGACAACCTCTACCGGATGGCGCGCGCGCTTGAACCCGCACCCGAACAGGCCCGCGAACAGCTCTCGGCCCTGTTGCGCGAGATCTTCAACCCGCTGCAGATCGCGCAGGCCCAACAGACGGTGTCGCGCGTCAAGGTGGTGCAGGACGGATCGACCCTGGTGGTGCCGATCCCGGCCATGGCCGATGGCCTGGAAGCACGGCGCCAGGCCGGCAGCATCGTGCTGCGCCATGCGCATCATGGGCTGCGGCTGTTCAGCCCCGATGACCAGTACCTGGTCGAGCGCTTGATCGAGCAGCTCAGCCGCGCCGTGGCCTACGACCGGGCGGTTGAGCGCGGACGCGCCGAAGAACGCGCACGGATCGCCCAGGACCTGCACGACGACATCGGCGCGCGACTGCTGACCCTGATGTACAAGGCGCCCAATGCCGAGATCGAGGAGTACATCCGCCACACGCTGCAGGACCTGAAGACCCTGACCCGCGGCCTGGCCGCGTCGAACCACCGCCTGTCACATGCGGCGGCCGAATGGAAAGCCGACCTCAGCCAGCGCCTGAACGCCAGCGGATGCGACCTGCACTGGTCCTTCAGTGCCGACCGCGACATCACCTTGAACATGGTGCAATGGTCTGGCATAACGCGCATCATGCGCGAGCTGGTGAACAACATCATCAGCCATGCCCGGGCCACCCAGGTGGAAGTGTCGGTGCAGGTCGACCGCGGCCGGCTGGCGCTGACGGTCACCGATGACGGCTTGGGCCGCGAACCGGCCAACTGGAGCCACGGCCTCGGTCTGGGTGGTGTGCGCAAACGGACCAAGCTGCTGGGCGGCCAGGTGCATTGGCTGGAAGCCCAGCCGCGCGGCATACGCTGCGAAATCAGGGCGCCATTGAACGCCGACCGCCCAAGCTGACCGGGGGCCAGGGCCCGAGCACCCGGCCCACAGCATCAGCTGCCGTGCCAGACCACCGGCTTGCGCACCTTGGCCCAGCGCTCGAAGTGATCGGCATAGTGCTTTTCCAGCACATTGCGCTTGAGCTTGAGCGTGGGCGTGACAAAGCCGCTTTCCACGGTCCACTGCTCGGGCACCACCACCACGAAATCCAGCCGTTCATGCGGGTCGAGCTGCTCGTTGACAACCTTGATGTGGCTTGACAGCTCTGCAGCGAACTCGTCGCGGCCGCCGGCCTGCAGCGCCTGCCACTGGCCCATCGGCAGCATCGCCAGTGCAAAGGGCTGCGGAAAAGCGACCCCCGACACCATGCAGGCCTCGATGCGGGTAAAGGCCGACAGCTTGCTCTCGATCGGCGCCGGCGACACATACTTGCCCTTGCTGGTCTTGAACTGCTCCTTGGCCCGCCCGACGATCCGCAGCCGGCCCTGGGCGTCGAACTCGCCCAGGTCGCCGGTCTTGAGCCAGCCGTCGGCCGTCATGGTCTCGGCGGTCTTTTCAGGCTCCTTGAAATAGCCCTGCATATGCGCCGGGCCCCGGGTCAGCACCTCGCCGGTGTCGGACAACTTGACCTCGCAGCAGGCGCTGGCGCTACCGACATAACCGATGCGCGACGCGCCCGGCAGATTGGTCGTGGCCAGCGCGAACTGCTCGGTCATGCCATAGCCCTCCAGCAGTTCCAGGCCGAGCCGGCGGTACCAGGCCATCACCTCGGCCGGCAAGGGTGCCGCGCCGGTGCCGGCGAAACGCACCGAGTCCAGGCCCAGCTGCTTGAGGATCTTCTTCTTGACGATGCCGCCCAGGATGGGGATGGACATCAGGCGGTCGAGCTTCTTGGGCGGCATCTTGGCAAATACCCCCTGCTGAAACTTGACCCACAGGCGCGGCACCGAGAAAAAGAAGGTCGGACGCGCCCGCTGCAGATCGGCCAGGAAGGTGTCCAGGCTTTCTGCGAAGAAAATGCGCGAGCCGTTGTAGAGGCTGGAGCCTTCGACCAGCGCCCGTTCGGCCACATGCGCCAAGGGAAGGTAGGAGATCGCCCGCTCCTCGGGGTGCGGGTCGGCGCTGCCCCCCAGGATCATGGCCAGCGACTTGGCGGTGTGCGCAAACGCGCCAAAACCATGCACCGCGCCCTTGGGCATGCCGGTGGTGCCCGAGGTGTAGATGATGGTGGCCATCGTGTCGGCGTCGGGCGTGGGGCTGTCCTTCAGGGGCGCGCTGGTCTTGACGATTTCGTCCCAAAGGGTGTAGCCCTTGGCCTCGCACAGCGGCGTGCTGACACAGGGCATGCCAGCCGGGATGCCAGGCAGCATGGATGCGGTGTCATCAAGCTTGCCGACGAAGCACAAGCGGGTGTCGGAATGCACCAGGATCTGCTTGACGGTTTCGGCCACCAAGTTGGGATAGATAGGCACGCTGACATAGCCTGCCATCCAGATTGCCAGGTCGGACATGATCCACCAGGCGGTGTTCTTGCTCATGATCGCCACCCGCGAGCCCGGCTCCCAGCCCTGGGCCTTGAGCCAGGTCGCCACACGCCGCGCCTCGTCCAGGGTTTGCGCCCAAGTCCAGTCGCGCACCGCGCCACCGCCCAGGGGCTGGGTCAGGAAAATTTCATTGGCGCGCTCTTTTTCCCAACGGTAGGCCCTTTGTAGGGGCAGGTCAGCGGCCTGGATGGTGGTGGTCATGGGGATGTCTCCTGGGTTGAGGGGCTGGGTGGAACACAAAGCAAGGAATCGCAAGGCGGGGGCACCGTAACAGCGGGCCCTGGTGCAGTGTTTCACGCCGTGCCGGGCCTGAGAGACTGAGAGTTTTTCGATCATGCCCGCTCACCACCCCAAAACGCACCCGCTCGTCGTTGCAATTGCTCGCCATAGCCCGGGCTAAGGCTGCGCTTTGCGTCTAGATCGAGCACGTTTTGTGGCGTTGCTCGGTCACGCTCGAAATCCTCTCAGTCTCTGAGACGGCGTCTCGGCCGGGATGGCGTGGTTGCAAACTTTCGCGATGCCGGCAGGCATCGCTGCGGGCTGCGCCAAGCCAGAACGCTGAACCCATCGGAATCCGCCCTAGGCCTGCACCGCCAGGGGCCGGCGCGTCAGCCTTTTGAACCCAGCCGGCTTGGATGCGGCCGGTTGGAGTTCGGCCTGCTCGGGCAGGGACAGTTTCAGCGCCGGGGCCTGGCTGGCATGGGGGTGGGCGCCTTGGCGATTCAAGCGAGGCGTCTGGCGGCGGACCCGGCTGTCGAAGCCGAAATTCTGGCGGGATGCGCCAAGCAAGACGGCGACCTTCTGCTTCATGGGGTGCGAGCCCGGTTCGGGCGACGCAGGCCTGACGGGGCAGGCTGCTCAGGCACGGCGGTGGCCGTTGCATCCCGGTCTGCGGCTCGCGCGGCAGGCGCGGCCGGCCGGGCAGGCGCCGGCGCGTGCAATGCCACCGCCATCTCGAAGGCCTGGTGGGTAAAAGCCAGCACGGCGACAAACCGGTCGTCAGGCAGCGCCCTCGCAGCGTCGCAGCCCCGGTAGATATTGGCCAACTCGCGCTCGCGGCTGCCTTGCACGGCCAGCTTGCCCACGCCCAGCGACTCCAGCGTCTTCCACAAATCGGGGTTGTACTGGCGGGTCAGTGCCATGACCACCGGCAGCGGGTCGCGTCGGCCCAGCACGCCGGCCAGGCGCAGCACCACGTCAAAAGGCAAAGCGACGATGCCACCCTCGGCCTGGGCGATCAGCTTCTGGTCGCCCAGCCCGACCGCTTCGCTCAACTCTTCAAGCGTCAGCCCGGCGGCCTCGCGCCACTGGCGCAGCTGGCGGCTGAGTGTGATCATCGAATTCGATGGACTGATGATCGCGGTTGACGATGGCTGACTGAAACGTTTCGATGGCAGCGACGCCCTTTGAAGCAGCTTGAAAACCGGCTTTTGATGGTGAAAACCCTAATTCCTTGCTTCGACCCGCATAAACCGTGCCATGAATCTCGCGCTAACGTGTTGATTTTGCGGGGAAAACTTTGATCACGTTCGGCGATGGCAACTCAGCCCGTCCCATCGCCGAAAATGATCGCTGGGCGCCCTCGTTCCCAT
>JAYUQJ010000097.1:0-14299 GCA_043756825.1 Betaproteobacteria bacterium
CGCAGCCATAGCCCGGGCTATGGCGAGCATTTGCAACGACGAGCGGGTGCGTTTTGGGGTGGTGAGCGGGCATGATCGAAAAACTCTCAGTCTCTCAGAACAATTCGACATCGCCCGCCTTGGTGTCATCCAGCAACTCCCCTTGCGCGCTCAGCGCGGCAAAACTGCAAACCTGGTCGCGACCATGGTGCTTGGCCCAGTAGACCGCCCGGTCGGCGCGGTCGAAGGCCTGGCTCGGGGTATCGCCTGGACGCACCTCGGCATAGCCCATGGACACCGTTATCGCGCCGACCTGCGGGAAGGCGAAGGCCTTGACCGCCGTGCGCAAACGCTGCAGCGCCACGCCGGCATCGGCATCGCTGCGGCAGCGCATCAGCACCACGAATTCTTCGCCGCCGAAGCGGTAGAGCCGGTCGTGGTATCGGAATGCCGCGCGCATCAGGCGCGACAGCAGCAACAGGACCTCGTCGCCGATCAGATGACCGAAGCCGTCGTTGACCCGCTTGAAATGGTCGATGTCGAGCACACCGATGAAGTGCGCCTGCGCAGCGCCGGGCCGGCCGCGCTGGCCGGCGCCGATCAGCCAAGCCTCAGACTCGGCCTCGGCAGCCACGGCCGGCAGCGCGGCAGCCGGCAAGGCCAGGCGGTTGAACGCGTCATCAAAGGTCTTGCGGTTGAGCAGGCCGGTCAGGGTGTCGCGCTCGCTGTAGTCGAGCAAGGACTGGAAATTTCCGAAGACCCGCAGGATGCTGCCGACCTGGCGAAAGGCGGCGGTGGACAGGTCTCGGCGGGTCTCGATCTCGAGCACGCCCGCCACCTGTTGGTTGCTGAACAGGGGGAACACCGCCAGGCAGGGCTGGCCCGGCTGCGACACCACGTCCTGGACCCGCATGGCCTGCTCGCGGGCCGGGTACTGCGCCAGCGGTGGCAGCGTCTCCAGTGGCGTCCAGACCGGGTCGGCCAGGGCCACCGTGTCCTGGGCGCCCAGGCGCGCCCGGGTCAGCCAGCGCCGGTCAGACGCTTCGCCAACACAGCGGTAGATCGCCACTGACAAGGGCCGCAGCAGCTCATGCACCACCCCGGCCAGGTTGGCGTCGAGCAGATCGCGGTCACGAAAGCCGGTCAGATCTGCCAGCCGGTCCACCACCTGGGTCATGGGATGCTCCGTAACCTGAGATACGCGGGCTCTGGCCCGTCTGCAAGCCGCCCCGAAACCGGTCAAGTACCAGGCAGACGCCGCGCGTACCGCGCCACCAGGCTCAACAATTCTTCTTCGACATAGGGCTTGCCCAAATAGTGATCAACGCCCAGTTCGGCAGCGTAATCCCGGTGCTTCTGGGCGATGCGCGAGGTGATCATGATCACCGGCAATTGGCTCAGGCGCTGGTCGGAACGCATATTGCGCACCAGGTCGAAGCCGTCCATGCGCGGCATCTCGATATCGGTCAGCAGCATCGCGGGCACCTCGGCGCCCAGCTTGTCCAAGCCGTCCAGGCCGTCCTTGGCCACCGCCACCCGGTAGCCTTCACGCTCGAGCAGACGCTGGGTGATGCGGCGCACGGTAAGTGAGTCGTCCACCACCAGCACCAGCGGTGCCAGCCGGGCCGGGCCAGCGCCCAGCGGCTGGCCATCGGCAAGCTGCTCGCTGGCGGCACGCCGCGCAGATCGCACCGCCGCATGCGCCGCCTCGCCGTACAGGGTGGCCAGCGCCACCGGGTTGTAGATCAGCGCCGGCAGGCCCGAGGGCAGCAAGGTCATGCCCACCAGACCCGGTACCCGGGCCAGCTGCGGACCGAGGTTCTTGACCACCACCTCCTGGTTGCCAATCACCTCATCGACATGCAGCACCACCCGTTGTGCAGCGCTGCGCATGATCACCACCGCAGCGGTGCGCCCGGCCAGGCTGCCGCGCGCACCGCCCTGCAGCAGACCGTCGAACCAGTAGAACGGCAGGGCCTGCCCGGCGTGGCCGAACTGGCCGCTGTCGTAGGCCTGTGCCATTTCAGCCAGCGGCACGCGCCGCACCAACTCCACCAGGGTGGACGGCACCGCGAATGACCGCTCGCCACAACGCAGCATCACCACCTGGGTGACGGCGGTGGTCAGCGGCAGCACCAGCCGGATGCTGGTGCCCTGGCCCGGGGCACTGGCGGTCTCGATGCGGCCGCCCATGGCATTCACATCCGTGCGCACGACATCCATGCCCACCCCGCGCCCGGCCAGGTCGGTGATGGTGACGGCGGTGCTGAAACCGCTCTGGAAAATCAGGTTGGCCAGCTGCGCCGGGTCGGGTCGGGCGTCTGGGTCGAGCAGGCCCATCGCCACGCCGCGCGCCTGGATGGCCACCAGGTCGAGGCCGGCGCCGTCGTCACGCACCTCTACCGCCACTTCGTTGCCCACCTGGGTGACGGCCATGGTGATGGTGCCGACCGGCTCTTTGGCAGCGGCCAGGCGCAGCGCCTGGGCCTCGATGCCGTGCACCACGCAATTGCGCAGCAGGTGCTCGAAGGCCGGCAACATGCGGTCGAGCACGCCACGGTCGATCTCCACCCCGCCGCCCTCGATGTCCAGCCTGACCGATTTGCCGGTCTCCTTGGCGGCCTGCCGCACCACCCGGTACAGGCGCTCGGACAGGCCTTCGAACTCGACCATCCGGGTGCGCAGCAGGTCGTCCTGCATGTCGCGGGTCATGCGGGCCTGGTGCGCCAGGGCATCTTCGGTGGACTGCAGGGTGCGCTGCAGGCCGCGCTGGACGGTGGCCACGTCGGACACCGACTCGGCCATCATGCGGGTCAGCTCCTGGAAGCGCGTGAAGCGGTCCATCTCGAGCGGGTCGAACTCCAGCAGTGCCGCGCGTGCGGCCTCCAGCCGGGTGCCGATCTGGGTTTCGGCCTGCAACTCGATGTCGCGCAGCTGCGAGCGCAGACGTTCGAGGTTGTCGCTCAGGTCGCTCAGGCCGCCGCGCAGCTGGGTGACATCGCTTTCGATCCGGGCCCGGGTGATGCTGACCTCGCCCGCGTGGTTGACCAGCCGGTCCAGCAAGGGCGCGCTGACGCGCACCGAGCCGCTTGCGGCCAGGCCCGCCGGACGCACCTCGCCAGCGGCGGCCTGGTCCGGGTCGGACACAAACCGGCCCCAGTCGATGGGCAGCACGCCTGCGCCGACGTCGTGCGTGGCGCTGCGCCGGCTTGGCGCGGGTGCGCGGGCTTGAACCATCGGCGCACCGGCGACGCTGGGCGCAGGGACGGCTGCCGGCTCGACCTGCGCCGGCGGCGAGCTGGGCACTGGCTCCGGCAGGGCCGGCAGTGCGACCGGCGCCCTGCGCAGCATGTCGAAGCCGGCTTCGAGCACGTCGGCATGCGAAACCATCCCTTCGACCGCAGCGGCAGTGGTGCGTTCGGCGTCGGCGCTCAGACGTTCAATCTGGGTCTCGAGCCGGTGCGCCAGCTCGCCCAGGCGCATCGCGCCAGCCAGGCGGGCGCTGCCTTTGAAGGTGTGCAGGCTGCGCATGCAGGCCGACGCGGCATCGCGCGCCGCAGGGCGCTGCACCCACTCGCGCAATCGGGTCTGCAACTGCAGCAGCAGTTCCTGGGCTTCCTCGACAAAGATCGGGAACAGCTCGTCATCCACCGCATCGACCTGGTCGATGTCGTCGTCGAAGGCTGCGCCCACATCCGATGCCCGCTGCAGCGGCGGCGCCACGGCGGCGGCCGGCACGAAGGGACGCAGCGCGGGACGGCCCAGCTCGACCACCGGTGCCGGTGCCGGTGCCGGTACCTCGGCGGCAGGCGCGCCGAGATCCGCGCTGGCCGGCTCCGCCGCGTCGGCTGCCGGCGCTGTTTCAGGCGCCGCGCCGGCAGGCGGCGCGACGTGGGACAGCTCATGCAGGTCCTTCAACAGCGCAGGATCGGCACTGTTGAGAAAACCCGCAGCGAAGAGATGCAGCAAGCGACGGATTTCGTCAGCCGTCTGCACAAAGACGCGGGCCTCGTGGCCCTGGCCGTGGCCGCGCGCCTGCGAACGGTCGAGCGCATGCTCGAGCTCACGGGCGAGGTGTGACAGCTCGGTGTAGCCCACCGCACCCGAATTGCCCGCCAGCGAGTGGGCCAGGGCGACCGCCACTTCGCCCACCCGGCGGTGCTGTTCGAGCGACCATTCGGCGAGCTCGACAGACAGCCGCCGCGACAGCTCATCGGCCTCGTTCAGGTAGATGTTGAACAGCGGAATGCCGATGCGCAGCGGCCCGATCTGGCGGTAGGCCTCGCTGTCGCCCAGGCCGCTGACGGGCATCGACCCGGTGTCCACAAACCCCGCGGGCCCGGCGGCAGGCGCCGGGGCTGCAGCGGTCCGCGATGGTGCCGGGCCGAGCAGCACCTCAGTGGGATCGGGCAAGGCCGGCAGTGCCGCTGGCGGCATCGGCTCCAGCTCGTCGAGCATCAGGTCCAGGACCAGGCCATCGGCCTGCCCGGCCGCAAGCGACGCCGCGTCGCCCGGCGCAGGCGGCTTTGGCGTGGGCCCAAGCGGCGGGGGGGCTGGTGCTGTGGCCGGCGCAAAACCCAGGGCCTCCAGGCCCAGGTCATCCAGGCCCAGGTCGAGCGACAGGGCCTCGGCCACGGGGATCCGGTCGTCCGGTGCCGGCGCCGGCTCAAGGCTGGCCAGCGCAGTCTGCAAGGGCGGGTCGGGCAGCGCCGGCAAGTCGGCATCCTGGCCGGCCGGCCCGGTCGTGACGGTGTACGACAAAGCGGTGCGCCCGACAGACGCTGGCACGGTCAGCCGGTCCGATGGCGGCAGATCCAGCTCGGGCAAGCCCGTGTCGCCGCCCCAGCCAGCCGTCACAGTGCCAGCCGGCGCCTGCGTGTCGAGCAGGGGCAGGGGCAGGGGCAGGCTGTCTGGCAGCAAATCCAGGTCTTGTGCCGACGGCAGGCCGGGCACGCGCAGCTGCAAGGCGTGGGCCGGCGGCGCAGCCACCACGGTGACGGTCGGCAGGGGCGCCCCCAAGGCCGTAGCGCCAGCGCGCCGGTGACCGCTGCGCAGGGCATCGGCCGGTGCGATCAGACGGTCCGGGTCGAAGGCTTGCGCCTCGCCGGCCTCCAGGGCCGCTACCCATCGGTCGAAATATTGGCAGGCATCGAGGCTGAAATCGCGCAGTTCGACATCGACCCCGCTGGGCATTTCGGTCAGCCGCGCGTTGTAAAGCTGTTCGCAGGCCCAGGCGGCCTCACCGAAGGGGCGCAGCCCGACCATCCGGGCACTGCCCTTGAGGGTGTGAAAGGCGCGCCGGACGGTGGTCAGGGCCTCGCGGTCATCGTGGCGGTTCTGCAGATCGCCCAGCGCCTGGCGCGCGGTCTCCAGCACCTCGCGCGCCTCGTCCAGAAAGACCTCGCGCATTTCGGGGTCGTCTTCCAGCCCGCTGGAAACCAGGGCCGGCGCGGCCGGGCTGGGGTTGAAGGCGGCGGCATCGGTCGCCGACGGGCTCGAAAGGTCTTGTCCGCCCGGCAAGGTCGGGCTACCGGCGTCCTGCCCGGCATAGCCGGCATCAGCGAAAGGATGCACGCCGGGCCGGGTGCTGGGCAGCGACGCCGACGCACCGGACTCACCCTGTCCGGACAACAAGGGCAGGCCCTGGCTGCCCAGGCTGCCTGCGCTGCGCTGGGCCACCCGCGCCTGCCTGACGATGCGGTCGAATTCCAGTGTCACCGCCAGCGCGTCGGTATCGGCCGGCGAGCCGTCATGCTCGGTGGCCGGGCCGTTGATCTCGTCAAAGCCAGTGGGCCGGTCTTCGCGCGCCATCACGGCCGACAGCGAGCCGGTGTCGGGATCGAAACGGAACAGCGACTTGGCCATCTGCGGCTGCACGCTGACCATGTCGATCAGAAAGCTCAGCGCGCCCAGGTTGTCGGCCAGGCGGTCGAAGGTGCCGGTCTCGATGGCACGCTGCGGATTGACCTCGGTGCTGGCCAGCGCGTCCACATCGTCGCGCATGCGCAGCACCGCCTGCGAGGCCTGGTCCAGCCCCAGCACCGACAACACCCCACGCATCGCCGACAGCTGCGCCGGCACGGGTATCAGCACCTCGCGCTGGCGCGGGTCACGGAAGTACAGATCGATGTTCTTCTCGATTTCAGACAGGGTGGCGCGTAACTCCTGCACCACGCTGCCCATGGTCTGGCGGTCGGAGACCCGGCGGTAGAGCTCCTCCATCCACAGGTCGAGCGTGCCCGGGTCGCGCGCCTGCCGCACCGCGTCGATACGCTGGGCCAGTCGCTGGATGCGCAAGGGGCCGTCAGCATGGTCGAAATCACCATCGTCGAGCGAGGCTTCCAGATACAAGAGCGCGGTCGCCACCTCCATCGCCAGATCGGCCGGTGGCTCGGCGCCGAGCGCTGCCGTGTGGGCAATGGCCACTTGCATCGACCGGCCCAGCACGCCGCCGTCAGGGTAGAGCCGCACCAGCGAATCGGAGACCAGCACGAACTGCTCGGCCAGGCCGCCGATGCGGGCCAGGTCGCCGCCGGCCACCGCCGACCAGACCTCCTTGGCGGCCACCACACGCTTGCGCGCCTGGGCCACCCAGGCCGGATCAAAGCGTCCGAGCCTGGCGCGCTCGTAATCGACTCCCACTGCATCGGTCAACTGGTAGCCGCGACGCACCGCCTGCAGGCGCGGGCCGGCCTGGCGGTCATCGCGTGGCGCGGCCTGGGCGCAGAAGAAGAGCAGGTCATGCGCCAGGCGCTCAGACGGATCGGCAGTCTCACCGGCCCGCAACTGCGACAGCAGGCGCGAACCCAGGCGCTTGCTGTAGGCGTCGAGCTGCACCAGGCCGTCGGCCTGGGCTTCGAAGAAGCCGGCAGCCAGCTGCCACAGGGTGGCCAGCCGGGCATGCGGCGCATGCGGGCCAGACTGCAGCCTGCCCTCGCGCTGCGCGGTGGCCTGGGCGCCGGCAGCCAGCCCGGCAAACAGCTCGCTCATGCGTGCAGACACGCTGGGTGGCGCGCCACGCATCATCGACAGCAGGTCGGATTCAATCCGGTTGAGCGTGGCTTCGTCGGGATGGCGCACCGCCACCTGGGTGTCCAGCACCGCCTCGCGCCAGGTCCAGTCGACCGACCATAAATCGGCCGGATGAATGCGCTGGGCCCCGGCCAGTTCCTGCAGGGCCTTGTACTGCGGAAACAAGGCCAGGGTCGACACCGGCTTGCCGGCCAGGCGCCGGTCGATGAACTCGAGCAATGCGAAGGAGCCGTGCTCGATGGCATCCACCGCCGCGGTGTTGAACAGCTTGGGCCGGCTGCTCAGGCGCTGCAAGGCCGCCTCGGCCGCCCTCAGCAGCTCGGCGGCGCGACCCAGGCCGACCAGTTCGAGCACACCCACGCTCTGGTGGATGTGGCTGCGCGCCTGGCGCAGCACATTCGGATCGATGGTGTCCAGGTCGCCGCGCTGCTCCTGCTCCTTGAGGTAGCGGCGCAGGGCCTTGTGCGCCGATTCGAGCGAACGGCGCAACTCCTCCTGCACCCAGGACAGGGCGCTTAAGGGGTCCTGCACACCAGGATCGCTGATCGCCGACATGAGCTTTTGGGGTGGGTACTGCCGCGAAGCGGGCGGGTTCGGTCAGGGGCGGGGCTGCGGGATCAGGCGATCTTGAAGCGCGATACCGACTGCCTCAGCTCCTCGGCCGTGCGCGAAAGTTCGCGCACCATCTGGGCGGTCGACCGCGTGCCCTCGCCGGTCTGCGCCGTGACATTGAAGATGTGCTGGATATTGCTAGCCACCACGTTGGCCGATTCGGCCTCGCGCGAGGCTTGTTGCGAAATGCTCTCGATCAGCTCAGCCAGCTGGCGCGTGACCCGATCGATGTCGCCCAGCGCGGCACCGGCTGCATCCGACAGGCGCGCACCGTCCACCACGCCCTGGGTGGACCGGGCCATGGCGGCCACCGCGTCCTGGGTGTCAGTCTGGATGGTCTTGACCAGGGCCGAGATCTGCCGGGTGGCGTCGCCCGAGCGCTCGGCCAGGCGCTGCACTTCTTCGGCCACCACCGAGAATCCGCGGCCGGCTTCGCCCGCGGACGCGGCCTGGATCGCGGCATTCAGGGCCAGCACGTTGGTCTGCTCGGTGATGTCGGAGATCAGCTCGGTGATTTCACCGATCTCCTGCGACGACTCACCCAGCCGCTTGATGCGCTTGGAGGTCTCCTGGATCTGGTCGCGGATCGCGTTCATGCCGCCGATGGAGTTCTGCACCGCCGTCAGGCCCGACTCGGCAGCGTCGAGCGAGTTGCGCGCCACCTGGGCCGAATGCTGCGCCTGGGCCGACACCTCGTTGATGCGTGCGGCCATCTTCAGCACCGAGTCGCCGGTCTCGCGAATCTCGCGCAGCTGTTCGTCGGACGCGGCAAGCAGGTCGACCGAATTGGTTTCGACCAGGCTGGTGGTTTCAGTCACCCGGCCGGCGGTGTCCTGCACCTGCGACACCAGTGAGCGCAATTCCTCCACGGTGTAATTCACCGAATCGGCGATCGCGCCGGTGATGTCCTCGGTCACGGTGGCCTGCTGGGTGAGGTCGCCCTCGGCCACGGTCTGCAACTCGTTCATCAGGCGCAAGATCGCGGCCTGGTTGGCATCGTTGACACGCTTGGCCTCCTGCTCCTGGCGCTCGGCCTCGACCCGCTGGCTTTCCGCCAGGGCCGCACGCAGGGCCTGGTCGGCCACATACAGGCGCAAAAAACCCACGCCACCGGCCACCACCAACCCCAGCGCCACCAGCATGGCCACGCCATGCACCAGCTGGAAGCCGCCTTCGTTGCTGAGCAGGTCTTGCACCGACTGCAGCCCCTTGCGCAGCGGCTCGCTGTCGGTGACCACCGACAACTGGGCATCGCGGGCCGAAACCAGGCCCTGCAGATTGCCCAGGATCGCGCTGGCCTGGGTACGGGTCTGTTCATACTGCTGCAACAGGCCCTGCAGCTTTTCCTTGATCTGCGGGTCGCGGGTGCCGGGCAGGCGCAACTCGGCATTGCCGTTGATCATGCCCTCGGTGATCTCGCGGAAGGTGTTCAGATCCTTGCCGAGCAGGAACACCGCCTCGGAGCTGACACCCTCCATGGTCAGGAACTCGTTGGCGCTCTTGCCGATGCGCTGGGTCAGCATCACCAGCTGGCCGGCCTGCGACAGTTCATTGGCGCTGGCGCCCTGCTGCAGCTTGAGCGACGAGACGGTCTCGGCGGTTTCGAGCAGCTCGGACGCCTGGTTGTTGATGGTGCGCAGGGCCTGGCCGACCTGGGTCAGGGTCTTTTGCTGCGCCAGCACCAGGTTGGCGCTCTTCTCGGCGCGGTCGACCAGCGGCATCAGGGGTTCGAGCAGGGTCTGCACGTCAGCTGGCGCCGCCGCGATGCCGGGGCTGCCATCGCGCAGGGCACGCGAGTTGGCCGCCAGCACGCTGGCGGCTTCCTTGACCTCGGCAAACGAGCTGGCGCCGCCGCCCATGGCCTGGGAAACCGCCTTGGCCAGACGTTGCGACTGCATCTGGGCCTGGCCGGTGGCGGCCACCTGTCCGGCATTGCGGGTGGCTGCGGACAGCGCCAGTACCGTGGCAAATATCAACAGCAACAAGCCGGCCAGCACCATCACGCCCAGAATGCGCTGCTGCTGCTCAACCGACCGGTTGCCGATGAGGGGCAGCGAATCGCCCGCGCTCAGGCGCGACGCTGCAGCCCCAGCCGCGACGCCGCCCAACTGCGAATCCGCAAAATCGTTGAATTGCGCCGATGCCGGCAGTTCTGAAATGATCGACTGCCGCGCCATGCCGGAATCCATTTGGGCCCGCACGGTGGCGGCATCCTGCTCGCCGTGCCGGCTGTCGATGTCGACGCGCGCGGTCACCTCGTCGGCATCGGCCGCCGCCTGCAGGTCATCGAAATTGGTCGCCACCCGGTCAGGTGGGCCGCCAGACCCGTTGCGGTCGGCCTTGAATCTGTCCAGCAAGCCCATCACATCCCCTTCGTCAGTCGCACCCTCGGTGCGCCCTTTGCCGTTCGGCCGTCCTACCGTCGGGCCGTGAGACCGTCAGACCGTGACCGCCAGAAATTGCGGCAATCGCGCCAGTTCGGCAAGATCGATCTCCTGCCAGACCCGCCCCGCCGCGTCGCGCCACCGCCCCAGCGCGAAGGCTGGGCGACAGGACGCTGCGGCATGCAGCTCGGCGCCATTGTCGGCGCTTTCAACTTCAACAATCAGATCGGTCGCATGCCGCAGCCCCTCGAGCCGGTCGACCAACAAGGCGCCGTTGACCTGCAGTTCATGGTTGAAACCGACGACCCGGCACTGCGCCGGCGCCAGCGGCCGGTCAGGCGTGCGAAGGCCCAGGAATGCCGCCAGATCGACCACCGTGCACAGCCCGCCGCGCTGGTTGACCACGCCGGCCAGCCAGGGCTGGGTGTGCGGCACCGGCACCACCGTGCCCAGCTTGAAGATTTCGCCCGCCTGGCGCAGCGCGAACAGCAAACCCTGTCCGGCGCAATCGACCGCCAGCCAGGACACCCTGGCTTGCTCGGTGCGCACCTGTTGCATGCGCTCGGCCAGGCGGGTCTGAAGTTCGCGCAGGGACTGCTTCTTGGACATGGGCTGCGCAGATCTGCAGAAATCAATCGAACTTGCGGATCTTGGCGATCAGCTCGTCGGCCTGCACCGGCTTGACGACATAGTCCTTGGCACCCTGGCGCAGTCCCCAGACCTTGTCGGTCTCCTGGTTCTTGCTGGTGCACATGATCACCGGCAGGTCGGCATAGCGCGGATCGCGCGTGATCGAACGGGTGAGCTGGAACCCGTTCTGACCCGGCATCACCACATCCATCAGGATCAGGTCAGGCTTGTCCTCGGCCAGGCGCTTCAGGGCCTCCTCGCCGCTCTCGGCGGTGCGCACCTGGTAACCGCGCTTGAGCAGCAATTCAGACAGCACATGCAACTCGGTCTTGGAGTCGTCAACCAGCAAGATCTTCTGCACCGGCATGGTGTTCCTCGCGCTAATTTTTCAAGGTGCGGGCCTCAGACGGGCCCGTTGGCATGCAACCGCGGGGCGCCGGCCATCATGCGCCCGGGACGGTGTCGCCGGCCGCTGCTGTCGCACCGCCAAACTGCTGCACCGCGCGCAACAGCTGGTCCTTCGTGAAAGGCTTGGTCAGGTAGTCCTCCGACCCCACCATGCGGCCGCGCGCCTTGTCGAACAGGCCGTCCTTGGACGACAACATGATCACCGGCACATGCGCGAAGCGCGGGTTGCGCTTGATGATGGCGCAGGTCTGGTAACCGTCCAGCCGCGGCATCAGGATGTCGCAGAAGATCAGCTGGGGCGCATGGTCGTTGACCTTGGCCAGTGCGTCGAAACCGTCTTCGGCCAGCAACACCTCATGCCCGCCCTGGCGCAAAAAGATCTCCGCGCTGCGGCGGATGGTGTTGCTGTCGTCGATCACCAGCACCCGGGTTGGCGGCGCGGCGCTTGGCGCCTGAGGATCATCCACGTCGGCTCCTGGTGGCATGGGCTTGAACGGCGGCGAAGCGGGCCGGTGCGGCGGTGGTCAGATCTGGACCATTTCAAAATCTTCCTTGCGCGCGCCGCACTCGGGACAGGTCCAGTTCATGGACACGTCGGCCCAGGCCGTGCCGGGGACGATGCCATGATCGGGGTCGCCGGCACTCTCGTCGTAGATCCAGCCGCAGATCAGGCACATCCAGGTACGGGGTTCGGTCACTTTGGTGGTCAGTCACTACAATGAAGCGATCATTGTAGCCACGCCCTCCCCGCAACGAAGTGGGCCTTTGGCGGCTAAAACGCGCCCTGATCGTCTCGCGCGGATCGCCGCTCCCGAAATCACCAACGGACCCGTTCATGGCCCCGAGCTCCCTCCCCCCCGCCGATGCATCACCGGCGGACGCCGGCGATTCGTCGCTGCAGGACGCCTCGGCGCCGGCCTGCGTGATGTGCTTCAATGCCGCCGACCCGAGCGGTGCCGGCGGGCTGGCGGGCGATGTCAGCACCCTGGCCGCGATGGGCGCACATGCCCTGCCCATCACCACCACCATCCTGCTGCGCGACAGTGCCGAGCTGTTCGATCACCATGCCATCGACGCCGAGGTGGTGGCCGAGCAAGCCCGCACGGTGCTGGAGGACATCACCGTGGCCGGCTGGAAGGTCGGCTTCCTGGGAAGCGCCGATGCGGTCAGTGCGGTGGCCGAGATCCTGTCCGATTACCCCGACGTGCCGCTGGTCAGCTACCTGCCCAACCTGGGCTGGCTCGACGATGATCAGGCCCAGCCCTACCTGGAGGCCTTCCGCGAGTTGATCCTGCCGGCCACCGAGGTGCTGGTGGGCAACCACAAGACCCTGACCGACTTCCTGCTGCCCGACTGGGACAGCGAGCGCCCGGCCTCGGCCCGCGAGCTGGCGGTGGCCGCTGGCGAGCGCGGCACCCGCTATGTGCTGGTCACCGGCATCATGCTGGCGGCCAAGGGCGGTGAACAGTTCATCGACAACGTGCTGGCCTCGCCCCAGGGCGCCTTGACCGGCGAGAAGTTCGAGATGTTCGAGACCAGCTTCGTCGGTGCCGGCGACACCCTGTCGGCTGCGCTGGCGGCGCTGCTGGCCGCCGGCGCGGAGTTGCAGGCGGCGGTGGGCGAGGCCCTGGCCTTCATGGACCAGACCCTCGATTCGGGCTTCCGCCCCGGCATGGGCAATGTGGTGCCCGACCGCTTCTTCTGGGCCCTGCCGCCGTCGGACGAAGACGCCGATCCCGGGGCCGAAGGCTCGCCGCCGCCCGAAGAACCCGAAGCACCCGAGCCCAAGACCAAGATTGCACCCCGCCGCGTGCATTGAGCCCGGCCCGGCCGCGCCCACCCCAAGTCTGCCTGCCAACATGCGTTCCAACCTGCAACTGTTCGAGCGCGCCCAGCGCGTGATTCCCGGCGGCGTCAATTCACCGGTGCGCGCCTTCCGCGCGGTGGGCGGCACGCCGCGCTTCATCGACCGGGCCGAGGGCGCCTACCTGTGGGATGCGCAAGGCCAGCGTTACATCGACTACATCGGTTCCTGGGGCCCGATGATCCTGGGCCACGGCCACCCGGCAGTGCTGGAGGCGGTGCAGAAGGCGGCGGTCGACGGCTTCAGCTTCGGCGCGCCCACCGAGCGCGAGGTCGAGCTGGCCGAAGCCATCATCGCGCTGGTGCCCAGCGTCGAACAGGTGCGCCTGGTCAGCAGCGGCACCGAGGCCGCCATGAGCGCGATCCGCCTGGCCCGCGGCGCCACCGGCCGCAGCAAGATCATCAAGTTCGAGGGCTGCTACCACGGCCATGCCGATGCACTGCTGGTCAAGGCCGGGTCGGGCCTGGCCACCTTCGGCCACCCCACCAGCGCCGGCGTGCCGCCCGAGGTGGTGCAGCACACCCTGGTGCTGACCTTCAACGACATCGCCCAGATCGAAGAGGCCTTTGCGCTGCACGGTCCCGAGATCGCCTGCGTGATGATCGAGCCGATCGCCGGCAACATGAACTTCGTGCGGGCCCAGGTGCCCTTCATCCGGCGCATCAGCGAGTTGTGCCAGCAGCATGGCGCGCTGTTCGTGTTCGACGAGGTGATGACGGGTTTTCGCGTGGCGCTGGGCGGCGCGCAAAGCTTGTACGCGCAGGCCATCCCCGGCTTCCAGCCCGACATCAGCGTGTTCGGCAAGGTCATCGGCGGCGGCATGCCGCTGGCGGCCTTTGGCAGCACGCGCAAGATCATGCAGCAGCTGGCGCCGCTGGGCCCGGTCTACCAGGCCGGCACGCTCAGCGGCAACCCGGTGGCCACCGCCTGCGGTCTGGCCACCTTGAACCAGATCAGCCAGCCGGGTTTCTACGATGCCCTGGCTGCCAAGACCCGCTCGCTGGTGGCCGGGCTGACAGGCGCCGCCCAGGACGCAGGCGTGCCCTTCGTCGGTGACAGCGAGGGCGGCATGTTCGGCTTCTTCTTCACCCGGTCGGCCGGTGAAGGCCTGCCGCAGAACTACCCGGTGGTGATGGCCACCGACCAGGCGCGCTTCAACCGCTTCTTCCACGGCATGCTCGACCGTGGCGTCTACCTGGCGCCGGCGCTGTACGAGGCCGGCTTTGTCAGCGCGGCGCACAGCGCCGGCGACATCGCCGCCAGCGTTGCGGCCGCCCGCGCCGCGCTGCAAGGCTGAGAGCATCCCAGGCCCCTGGCGGCACCCGGCGTTCGCGGAGAAACGATCTTGCGCTACAAGGTGAACGGCAGCGCCGAGATGACCGAAATAGCA
>JAYUQJ010000098.1:0-14287 GCA_043756825.1 Betaproteobacteria bacterium
GCGCTCGGCATGGTTGATGATGGCGATGCCCAGCGCGGCCAGCTCGGGCATCACTTCGTTGTTGAAGACGGCGTACTTGTCGTCGATCAGCGCATGCGCCTCGACGGCCGCCTGGCGTAGCGCCTCTCGCTGCGGGTCGTCATCGGCGGTGGCATTGCGCATGGCCTCCAATGCATCGGCAAAGCGCACCTCAAAAAACTCGTCCATGTTGGACGACACGATGGTGATGTAGCGCAGCCGCTCCAGCAGCGGCACATCGGTGCGCCGGGCCTGGGCCAGCACGCGGCGGTTGAAGGCCAGGATGGCGCGCTCGCGGTTCAACAGCGCGGGTGGGTCTAGCAACACCTGGCTCACGTCATTCATGGCAGCAGTTTATGAAGCTTTGAAGACTGTCGGGTGACAGCCCGCCAGCACCAGCCGTCCGCAAGTGCTCGTAAACACCCGCTAACACCCGCCGCACCCGCGTGTTAGCGCGGTCAGTGCGCCTGCTCCCAGTTCGGCCCCACGCCCACTTCGGCCAGCAAGGGCACGTTCCACTGCGCCACGCCGGCCATCAGGCGCGGCACCTCGGCCTGCACCCAGGCCAGTTCCGCTTGCGGCACCTCGAACACCAGTTCATCGTGCACCTGCATCACGATGGCCGAGCGCTTGCCCTGCGCGTCCAGCGCATGCTGCACCGCGATCATCGCCAGCTTGATCAGATCGGCTGCGGTGCCCTGCATCGGCGCATTGATGGCTTGCCGTTCAGCACCCGCACGGCGCGGACCATTGCCGCCGCGGATCTCGGGCAGCTCGATGCGGCGACCGAACAGGGTCTCGACATAGCCGGTGGCGGCGGCCGAGGCCTTGGTCTCGTCCATGTAGCGCTTGACGCCGGCGAAACGGGCGAAGTAGCGCTCGATGAAATCGCGCGCCATCTTCTGGTCGATGCCCAGGCTCTGCGCCAGACCGAAGGCGCCCATGCCATAGATCAGGCCGAAGTTGATGGTCTTGGCATAACGCCGCTGTTCAGGGGTGACCGCGTCGACCGAGGTGTTGAAGACCTCGGCGGCGGTGGCCTTGTGCACGTCCAGCCCGGCCGCGAAGGCCTTGGTCAAGCCCGGGTCGCCACTGATGTGGGCCATGATGCGCAGCTCGATCTGGCTGTAGTCGGCCGAGACGACCACATGGCCGGGCGGCGCGATGAAGGCTTCGCGCACCCGCCGCCCCTCGGCGGTGCGGATCGGGATGTTCTGCAGATTGGGTTCGTTGCTGGACAGCCGCCCGGTCACCGCCACCGCCTGGGCGTAGTTGGTGTGCACCCGGCCGGTGGCGGGGTTGACCATCAAGGGCAGCTTGTCGGTGTAGGTGCCCTTGAGCTTGGCCAGGCTGCGGTGCTCCAGGATGCGCGCCGGCAGCGGGTAGTCGGCGGCCAGTTCCTGCAGCACCTCCTCGTCCGTGCTGGGTGCGCCGGAGGCGGTCTTCTTCTTGACCGGCAGGCCCAGGCGGCCGAACAGGATTTCACCGATCTGCTTGGGTGAGCCCAGGTTGAAGGGCTGGCCGGCGATCTCGTAGGCCTGCTGCTCCAGCTCGATCATGCGCTGGGCCAGCTGCTGGCTCTGCTGGGCCAGCAGGCCGGCGTCGATCAGCACGCCGTGGCGCTCGATACGCTGCAGCAGCCGGCTTACCGGCATCTCGATGTCCTGGTAGACCCGCAACATGCCCGGCAAGGCAGCCAGCTGCGGGTAGAGCACCTGGTGCACCTGCAGCGTCATCTCGCTGTCCTCGCCGCTGTAGCGGCTGGCGCGCTCGATGTCGACCTGGCTGAAACCGATCTGGTTGACGCCCTTGCCGCACAGGTCTTCGTAGCTCAGACCCTTGCGGCGCAGGTGGCGCTCGGCCAGCTTTTCCAGGCTGTGGCCCAGGTGGGCCTCGAACACATAGCTCTGCAGCAGGGTGTCGTGCTGCCAGCCCTGCACCTGGATGCCGTGGTTGGCCAGCACATGGGTGTCGTACTTGATGTTCTGGCCCACCTTGGCCGCGCCCGCGTCCTCCAGCCAGGGCTGGAGCAGGCCCAGCACCAGGTCCAGCGGCAGCTGGTCGGGCGCGCCGGGGTAGTCGTGGCGCAGCGGCACATAGGCCGCCTCGCCCGGCTGCACCGCAAAGCTGATGCCGACAATGCGCGCGCGCATCGGGTCGAGCGAATCGGTCTCGGTGTCCAGCGCGGCCAGCGGCGCGGCGCGCAGGCGGGCCAGCCAGTGGGCCAGGCGGACTTGATCAAGCACGGTCTCATAACGCCCCTCAGCCACGGGCGGGGCAGCCGCCGCGCCGGCTGCGGCCAGCGCCGGCGGGTCAAACAGGCCCGGTGTGTCGCCGCGTGTCAAGGCCGGCGCGGGCGGCACGGCGGGCAGCCCGAGTTCGGCCTCCAGGTCGCGCCGCCAGGCCTTGAAGCCGTGGCGCTGGAAAAAATCCAGCAGGCCCTCGCGGTCCACGGGCTGCATCGCCAGTGCCTCGACACCCGGCCAGCCGGGCACATGCCCGGCCAGATCGCAATCGGTGACCACCGTCACCAGCCGGCGGCCCATCGGCAGCCAATCCAGCGCCTTGCGCAGGTTCTCGCCGGCCGCACCCTTGATGCTGCCGGCCGCAGCGATCACGCCCTCCAGCGAGCCATGCTCGGCGATCCACCTGGCGGCGGTCTTGGGGCCGACCTTGTCGACACCCGGCACGTTGTCCACCGTATCGCCCGTCAGGGTCAGGTAGTCGATGATGCGGTCAGGCGGCACGCCGAACTTGGCCTTGACCGCGGCACTGTCGAGCCGCTCGTTGCTCATGGTGTTGATCAGCGTCACCTGATCGGTCACCAATTGCGCCAGGTCCTTGTCGCCGGTGGACACGATCACCTGGTGGCCGGCCGCCGCGCCCACCCGCGCCAACGTGCCGATGGCATCGTCGGCCTCGATGCCGGGCACCTCCAGCACCGGCCAGCCGAGCAGGCGCACCACCTCGTGGATGGGCGCAATCTGGGCCCGCAGGTCGTCGGGCATGGGCGCGCGCTGGGCCTTGTATTGGTCGTACCAGGCATCACGGAAGGTCGGGCCATGGGCGTCGAAAACGCAAGCCGCATGGCCGCCCGGTCCGCTGCCCAGGATCTGCTCGCGCAGCCGCTTCATCATCGCCACCATGCCGTGGATCGCGCCAGTGGGCAGGCCGTCCGGGCTGCGCAGATCGGGCATGGCGTGGTAGGCCCGGTACAGGTAGCTGGACCCGTCCACCAGCAGCAGGGTGGGCCGGGCCGACCCGGCAGCAGCGGCGCCACCGACCGGGGCGGCATCGGCCAGCGCAAGCGTGGCCTGGGGGGCTTGAGGGGCCTGGGGCAAGGGGGTATCGCTCATGCCCGTGATTGTGTTCGTTTGCACCGCCGGCCCCAAGGCCGGCCAGGGGCCAGGCCACGGCCCCTAGAATCGCACCATGCGAATCCTGGCTTACAAACGCTCGGCGCGGGCCTGGCTGGTGTGCCTGGCCGCCCTGGGGCTTGGCGCCTGCGCGGCCGGCCCGGGCCCGCGCAGCGCCGACGCCGCACCGCAGCGCCTGGTCAGCGAGGACGATCAAGTGCGTATCGATGAATTTCGCCTGCGCGGCCAGACCCAGCGCATCACGGTGCAGCCCAAAGGCGGCAGCGGTCGCCCCTACGAAATCCTGCAAGCCGCTCCGGGGGCAGATGCCTCGCAGCACCGCGATGCCGCCGGCCAGCGCGTCTGGCCGGTGCTGAGCTTCTAGCCGCCGCCGGCCCGCGCAAGCCTCATGGCAGTTTTCACGGATGTGCCGGCCCCGCTGGCGGGCGCCCTGACCCTGCGTCTGGGCGTCGGCAGCCTGGCCACCCTGCAGGGCATCCCGGCGGGTATCGAAAACACCAACTATTTTGTCGCCACCGACCAGGGCGATTGGGTCTTGACCCTGTTCGAGCGGCTCAGCCCGGCCCAACTGCCCTACTACCTGGGCCTGATGCGGCACCTGGCCCAGCGCGGCCTGCCGGTGCCCGAGCCGCGGGCCGATGCCGAGGGCCGGATCCTGCATGAGGTGGCGGGCAAGCCGGCGGCGCTGGTCAATCGCCTGCCGGGCCAGCATGTGCTGGCGCCCGATCTGCACCACTGCGCCCAGGTCGGCCAGGTGCTGGCGCGCATGCACCTGGCAGTGGCCGACTTTGACCAGAAGCAACCCAATCTGCGCGGCCTGGCCTGGTGGCAGGCCATGGTGCCGCAATTGATCCCCCACCTGGGCCATCCCCAGCGCGCCCTGCTGAGCAGCGAACTGGCCTTCCAGCAGCAGGTGGCAGCCTCACCGTCCTATGCCGCCTTGCCGCGCGGCGCGGTGCATGCCGACCTGTTCTGCGACAACGTGCTGTTCGACGGCCTGCCCGGCCACGAGAAGCTCACCGGCTGTTTCGACTTCTACTTTGCCGGCACCGACCGCTTTGCCTACGACCTGGCGGTGTGTCTGAACGACTGGTGCCTGAACGCCGACGATGCGTCGCTGGATGAAGCCCGGGCCCAGGCCCTGGTGCAGGCCTATGAACAGGTACGCCCGCTGGCCGGCGCCGAGCACCGCCTGCTGCCGGCACTGCTGCGCGCTGCGGCGCTGCGCTTCTGGATATCGCGCCTGGCCGATTGGCACTTGCCGCGCCCGGCCGCGCTGCTCAAGCCCAAGGACCCGGTGCATTTCCAGCGCATCCTGCGCTCGCGCATCGCCCTGCCCTGGCATGCCGCAGGCTGAGATTCCCCCGTCAACCCGATCGCCCGATCCATCACCGACCCCATGGGACTTCGACTTCTCCCGGTAGCCCCCCGCCAAGGCTGGGCCTGGATCCGCCAGGCCCTGGCCCTGTGGTGGCGGCGGCCCCTGGCGCTGGTAGGCCTGTTCACCTTCTTCCTGCTCTCGGTGCTGTTGCTGATGGCACTGGTGCCGGTGGTGGGCGGCGCCTTGGGCATGGCCCTGCTGCCGATGCTGAGCCTGGGCTTCATGATCGCCAGCCGCAGCCTGGCCCAGGGCGGCCCGGTGCATGCGCTGCAGCTGATCGAAGGGCTGCGCCACCCGCAGCCGGCCCAGCGCCGGGCCCAGTGGCTGCTTTGCGGCCTGTATGCCCTGTGCACCCTGCTGGTGATCACCCTGGCCGATTGGGTGGACGACGGCATGTTCGACGAGTTGCAACGCTTGATGGCCCAGGGCAGCGATGCCAAGGCGGCGGCGCGGCTGGAAGTGATCCTGGCGGCACCGCAGTTGCTGCAGGGCATGCTGGTGCGCTTCGGCCTGGCCGGCCTGCTGGCGGTGCCCTTCTGGCATGCCCCGGCGCTGGTGCACTGGGGCGGCCAGGGGCTGGGCCAGGCCCTGTTCACCAGCAGCCTGGCGCTGTGGCGCACGCGGGCGGCCTTCGGTGTCTACCTGCTGGGCTGGGCCGGCCTGATGCTGGGGGTGGCACTCGCCGTCGCCCTGATCGCCATGCTGACCGGCGCACGCCAGGCCTTGGGCTTGTTGACCATGCCGATCGGGCTGGTCTTTTCAGCCGCTTTCTACGTGTCCCTGTGGTTCAGTTTCAAGGATACCTTCGGCGAACCTGCGGCTACCATCGCACCATGATCACCGTTGTCCCCGCCCCTGTAACGGCCCGGCCGCGCCGCTGCTTCCTGCTGGCTGCCCTGTTCACCAGCCTGGCGGCCAGCAGCGGCTGCGCGGTGGTGAGCGTGGCCGGCGCGGCCGCCGGTGCGGCCATCAGCGTCACCGGCGCGGCGGTGTCCACCGGCATTTCGGTCACCGGCAAGGTGATCACCAAGACCATCGACGTGGTCACGCCAAGCAGTAAGTAGGCCGGCGCGAGCCCGACCGGGCAGCCCGTTTCATACGCGCAACAAGGCATCGACCGCCGTCGGATAGGGATCGCACTCGAGGCGGCCAGCCCGCAGAATCTGCGCTGCTCGCCAGCGGGTTGAACACCGCCCGCGAGAGGGCGCCATCCACGCCACGCCGCGCTCGCCCGCTTCATCCCACCAGGAGTCCACAGATGTCCCGCTTCAACCGTCCGGGCGCGCTGCGCGCCCACCCACTTGCCGCCGCGCTGGCACTGGCCTTCTCGGCCCTGGGCAACGCGCCCCTGGCCTGGGCCCAGACCAGCGCCGAGGCCGGCAAGCTGCAGACCGTGACGGTTACCGCCGAACGGCGCGAAGAGAACATCAAGGACGTGCCCAGCTCTATCTTCCAGCTCTCGGGCGAGAAGCTCGATGTCATCAATTCCAGCGGCCAGGACGTGCGCATGCTGTCCGGCCGGGTGCCCAGCCTGAACATCGAGTCATCCTTTGGCCGGGCCTTCCCGCGCTTTTATATCCGCGGCTATGGCAACACCGATTTCCGCAGCAACGCCTCGCAGCCGGTGTCGCTGGTCTACGACGACGTGGTGCAGGAGAACCCGATCCTCAAGGGCTTTCCGGTCTTCGATGTCGCTGCGATCGAGGTGCTGGCCGGCCCGCAAGGCACGCTGTTCGGCCGCAACACGCCAGCCGGGGTGGTCAAGTTCGATTCGGTCAAGCCGTCCAAGAGGCCTAACGGCTATGCCAGCATGAGCTACGGCACCTACGGCACGGTCAATCTCGAAGGCGCCGGCAATGTTCAACTGGGCAATCACTGGTCGGCCCGTATCTCGGCCCAGGTGCAGCACCGCGACGACTGGGTCAAGAACACCCTCACCAGCGCGCCCACGCAAGACCTGGAGGGCTACGACGACCGGGCCATCCGCCTGCAGGCGCTGTACGCGCCGCACAAGGATTTCAACGCGCTGTTCAATCTGCACAATCGCTCGCTGGAGGGCTCAGCGCGGCTGTTCCGCGCCAACATCATCAAGCTGGGCGGCAATGAGCTGGTGGCCGGCTTCGATCCCGCCAGGATCAGCACCGACGGCAAGAACCACCAGGAGCTGGAGAACACCGGCGGCAGCATCCGCCTCACCTGGAACCTGGGGGGCCTGAAGCTGCACGCGATCACCGGCTACGAGAGCGTGGATGCCCACAGCCGCGGCGATATCGACGGCGGCTTCGGTGCGGGCGCTGGCAGCGGCCCGGGCTTCATCCCCTTCCCGTCCGAGACCGCCGGCGCCATCCGTGAGCACCGGCAGCTGTCGCAAGAGTTGCGGCTCGAATCCAACACCACCGGCCCGCTGGCCTGGCAGGCCGGGCTGTACTTCTTCACCGAGAAGTACGCCATCGACAGCATCGACTTCAACTCGCTGGGTGGCGGCGCCCAGACGGCACTCAACACCTCGCGCCAGACCAACAACGCCTGGGCGGCCTTCGGTTCGGTGAACTACGCGGTGAGCAAGGACCTGTCGCTGCGCGCCGGCCTGCGCTACACCAAGGACAAGAAGGACTTCGCCACCACCGTGGTGCAGGGGGCGGTGGACGCCTCCAATGGCCTGAGCGCCAGCACCGACGATGCCAAGGTCAGCTGGGACCTGAGCGGCAGCTATGCCTTGAGCCCGGCGCTCAATGCCTACGCCCGCGTGGCCACCGGATTCCGCGCATCCAGCATTCAGTCGGCATCGGCCTTTGGCGCGCAATCGCAGGCCAATCCCGAGACCAATACGTCCTTCGAGCTGGGCATGAAGGGTGACCTGTTCAACAAGCGCGCGCGCTTTTCGGCCGGCATCTTCAACAACGAGATCAAGGATCTCCAGCTCACTGCGGTGGGTGGCAATGGCAACAAGACCCAGCTGATCAACGTCAAGAAGGCGGTCGGCCGCGGCCTCGAATACAACCTCGATGCCTACCTGACCGACCAGTTGCTGGTCACCTTGGGCGGCAGCTACAACTTCACCCAGATCCGGGACCCAGGGCGCGGCGTGGACGCCTGTGGCAATGGCTGCACCGTGACCAATACCGTGCTGGTGCCGGCCAACCCGTCGGCCTTCAAATTTGCGCCGACGGTGCTGATCGACGGCAACCCGCTGCCGCAGGCGCCCAAGTACACCTTCAACCTGACCGCGCGCTACGGCATGCCGGCGGGCCCGGGCGCCGAGTTCTTCGTCTTCACCGACTGGGTCTACCGCAGCAAGGTCAACTTCTTCCTGTATGAGTCGGCCGAGTACACCGGCAAGGCCCTGCTCGAAGGCGGCCTGCGCGTGGGCTACAACTGGAGCAACGGCAAGTACGAGGTGGCGGCCTTCGGCCGCAACATCGGCAATCAGATTCGGGTCGTGGGCGGCATCGACTTCAACAACCTGACCGGCTTCATCAACGACCCGCGCACCTACGGCGTGCAGGCCAAAATGACCTTCTGACCGGCCGCAGCGCCGCATGACGGGGGCCCTGCGGGGCCCCGTTTGCAAGGCCGGTCGGGCCGGGGGCCACCCCTACAATCGCGGGCTCTTCTCCCTGCCCGCCAGCGCCGGGCGGCCCAGCGCCGCGCTGGCGCACACCGTCGCCGCCATGACCGAACTCGCCAAGTCCTTCGAACCCGCTGCCATCGAGGCCCATTGGGGCCCGCTGTGGGAGCGCAGTGGGGTCTACGCGCCGAGCCTGGACCCGGCCAAGCCTTCGTTCTCGGTGCAACTGCCGCCGCCGAATGTGACTGGCACGCTGCACATGGGACATGCCTTCAACCAGACCATCATGGACGCGTTGACGCGCTACCACCGGATGCGCGGCTTCAACACCCTGTGGGTGCCGGGCACCGACCACGCCGGCATCGCCACCCAGATCGTGGTCGAGCGCCAGCTGCAGGAGGCCGGGCTGTCGCGCCACGACCTGGGCCGGGAGGCCTTTTTGAAGCAGGTCTGGGACTGGAAGAGCACATCGGGCGCCACCATCACCCGCCAGATGCGCCGCATGGGCGACAGCGTGAGCTGGCAGCACGAGTACTTCACGATGGACCCGGCGCTGTCGGCCACCGTGACCGAGACTTTCGTGCGCCTGTTCGAGGAGGGCCTGATCTACCGCGGCAAGCGCCTGGTCAGCTGGGACCCGGTGCTCAAGAGCGCAGTGTCCGACCTGGAGGTCGAGAGCGAGGAGGAGGACGGCTGGCTCTGGCATATCCGTTACCCGCTGGTGGACGGCTCAGGCAGCGTGGTGGTGGCCACCACCCGGCCCGAGACGATGCTGGGCGACACCGCGGTGATGGTGCACCCCGAGGACCAACGTTATGCCGCCCTGATCGGCCGGCAGGTTCGGCTGCCGATCACCGGCCGTCGGGTGCCGGTGATCGCCGACGACCATGTCGACCCGGCCTTCGGTACCGGCGTGGTCAAGGTCACGCCGGCACATGACCAGAATGACTATCAGGTGGGCCAAAGGCACGGCCTGCCGATGATCACCATCTTCACGCTCGATGCCCAGGTCGTGAGCGACCGTGACGACATCCCGGCGGCCTACCGCGGCCTGGACCGCTTTGCGGCGCGCAAGGCCATCGTCGCCCAGCTCGACGCCGAGGGCCTGCTGGTCGAGACCCGGAAACACAAGCTGCAGGTACCGCGCTGTGCCCGCACCGGCCAGATCATCGAGCCCATGCTCACCGACCAGTGGTTCGTGGCGGTCAACAAGGCCGGCGCCAATGGCAAGAGCATTGCGCAGGAAGCCATCGAGGTGGTGCAGACCGGCCAGGTGCGCTTCGTGCCCGAGCAATGGGTCAACACCTACAACCAGTGGATGCACAACATCCAGGACTGGTGCATCAGCCGCCAGCTCTGGTGGGGCCACCAGATCCCGGCCTGGCATGGCAACGCTGGCGAGCTTTTCGTCGCCCGCAGCAAGGCCGATGCCCGTGTCCAGGCCGCAGCGGCCGGCTACACCGGCCCGCTGACGCGCGACCCGGACGTGCTTGACACCTGGTACTCGTCCGCGCTGGTGCCTTTCTCCACGCTGGGCTGGCCGGCCAGGACGGTCGAGCAAGACCTGTTCCTGCCCAGCAGCGTGCTGGTCACCGGCTACGACATCATCTTCTTCTGGGTCGCCCGGATGATCATGATGACCAAGCACTTCACCCAGACCACCGATTGCCCCGAGGGCAAGGTGCCCTTCCGCGACGTCTACATCCACGGCCTGGTGCTCGATGCCCAGGGCAAGAAGATGAGCAAGAGCGAGGGCAATGTGCTCGACCCGGTCGATCTGATCGACGGCATCGCCCTCGGCCCGCTGCTGGACAAGCGCAGCACCGGCCTGCGCAAGCCCGAGAACGCCCCCAAGGTGCGCAAGGCCACGGCGGCTGAGTTTCCCGACGGCATCCCCGCCTATGGCGCCGATGCGCTGCGTTTCACGTTTGCGGCGATGGCCACGCTGGGCCGCAGCGTCAACTTCGACAGCAAGCGCTGCGAGGGTTACCGCAACTTCTGCAACAAACTGTGGAACGCCACCCGCTTCGTGCTGATGAACTGCGCCGGCCAGGACTGTGGCCTGAACGAACACACCAAGGCCGACTGCGCGGCGCCGGTGAGCGACGCGACTGGCCGGATCGTCCAGCCTGGCGGCCCGGCCCACGGCTACCTGAAGTTCTCGCCCGCCGACAAGTGGATCAGCAGCGAGCTGCAGCGGGTCGAGGCCACGGTCGCCGAGGGCTTTGCCGGCTACCGGCTGGACAACGTGGCCAGCGCGATCTACCAGTTCGTCTGGGACGAGTACTGCGACTGGTACCTCGAGATCGCCAAGGTGCAGATCGCCAGCGGCACGCCGGCCGAGCAGAAGGCCACCCGCCGCACCCTGCTGCGGGTGCTGGAGACGGTACTGCGCCTGCTGCACCCGATCGCCCCCTTCATCACCGCCGAGCTGTGGGCCACGGTGGCCGAGGTGGCCGGTCGCAAGCCGGCGGGCAGCGCCGACACGGTGGCCACGGCTGCCTATCCGCAGGCCCAGCTGGACAGGATCGACCCGGCGTCCGATGCCTGGATCGCCCGCCTCAAGGCCCAGGTGACCGCCTGCCGCAGCCTGCGCAGCGAGATGAGCCTGTCACCGGCCGCGCGGGTGCCGCTGTATGTGATCGGCGATGCCGAGTTCACCGCCCAGGCCGCACCGCTGCTCAAGGCCCTGGTCAAGCTTTCCGAGCTGCGGGTGTTCAGCGACGAGGCGACTTTCGCCCAGGCCAGCGCGCTGTCGCCGGTGGCCGTGCAGGGCGGCCTGCGCATGGCGCTGCATGTCGAGATCGACCTGGCCGCCAAGCGCGCCCGCCTGGCCAAGGAGATCAACAGGCTCGAAGGCGAGATCGCGAAGGCCGAGGTCAAGCTGGGCAACGAGAGCTTCGTGGCGCGCGCGCCGGCCGCCGTGGTGGCGCAGGAGAAGGCCCGCATGGCCGACTTTGTGCAGACCGTGGCCCGCCTGCGCGACCAGGCGGCCCGGCTGCCGGCGGCCTGACGCGGCGCACGGGCCTGGCCCAGGGGCGGCCTGCGGCCTGGCTTCGGTCAGTAGCCCTCTTCGAGCGGCGGCGCCAGCAGGCTGTCGATGCGGCGCGCCACCTCCCAAGCGGCACGCACGCGCGATTCCCGGGTGGTGCTGGCCACCCGGGGCGTGACCTGCAGCGTGTCGATCTGGTGCAGCGGCCGGCCCGGCGCCAGCAGGCCGGGCTCCAGGCTGTCGAACCAGGCCGCGGCCATGCGGCCGCTGCCCAGCACATCGGCCAGCGCGACCTCGTCGAACAGCCCGGAGGTGGACAGGCTCACCATCACCTGATTCGGCTTGCAGAAGGCCAGGTAGCGCTCGCCCAGCAAGCCCTGGTAGCGGGTGAAGTAACTCAGGGTGACGCACACGCCGTCGCTGTGCTCCATCAATTCGCGCAAGCCCACCGGCTCGACCTGCCAACGCGCGAACAGTGCGTCATTGGCATGCAGGGCCGGGTCGTAGCCGATCACCCGGGTGCCGAAGGCCGACAGCAGCTGCGCCAGGGTCTGCGAGGCCGGCATCATGCCCAGCAGCCCGACGGTGGCGCCGCTGAGCTCGCGCCCCACCAGCAAGCCCTCGGCGTTGACCACCGGCACCCGGCGCAGCATCTGCAGCAAGGCGCCGATCATGAACTCGGCCTCGGCCTGGGCGGTGGCGTCGGTGGGTCGCACCACCTCGGCGCCAGCCCGGGCGCAGGCCTCGAAGTCGATGTTCTCGGCGCCCGCCGACAGCCGCCCCACCGCCCGCAGATTTGGCGCCAGCGCCAGGGTCTCGGCGTCCAGCGCCACAGTGGGGGGAATGATCACGGCCCGCACCTTGCGCAGGGCCTGGCGCAGGCCGACCAGATCGCGGGCCAGGTCCGGGGCGTAGCGCACCGGATGGCGCGCCACCAGCCATTGCATCACCTCGGGATCGAGCGGCTCGACGATCAGAACCATGGTCTGATCGGCCCGTTATCCGGCGAATTGCTGCGGCGCCTGCTCATGCCAGAATCAAAACGGTTGCACACAACGACGAGAGTTCCAATGTTGGTCAAGAAAGCGATTTTTCCCGTGGCGGGCCTGGGCACCCGCTTTCTTCCCGCGACCAAGGCGCAGCCCAAGGAAATGCTGCCAGTGGTCGACAAGCCGCTGATCCAGTATGCGGTCGAAGAAGCCTACGCTGCGGGCGTGCGGGAGATGATTTTCGTCACCGGACGCCACAAACGACCGATTGAGGACCACTTCGACATGACCTTCGAGCTGGAGGTCGCGCTGGAGCAGGCTGGCAAGGCCGATCTGTTGGAGGTGGTGCGCAGCGTCAAACCGCATGACATGGAATGCATTTATGTGCGGCAAGCGCAGGCGTTGGGGCTGGGGCATGCCGTCTTGTGCGCTCAGCGCTTGGTGGGCAATGAGCCGTTCGCAGTGTTGCTGGCGGACGATTTGATGGTGGGTGATCCGCCGGTGCTCAAACAGATGGTCGATCAATTCGAAGAGTGGCGGGCGTCGATCCTGGCGGTACAGGAGGTTCCTCCGGAACATACCCGCCGCTACGGCATTGTGGCCGGCACGGCCGTCAATGATCGGGTGGTAGATATCCACCGGATTGTAGAAAAACCCGCGCCCGAGGTCGCCCCCTCCAATTTGGGGGTGGCCGGCCGCTACATCCTGACGCCGGGCGTATTTCACGAGATCGCCACCCAACCCCGGGGGGTGGGCGGTGAGATCCAACTCACCGACGGCATTGCGTCCTTGCTGCGCCGCGAAAAGGTCTTCGCCTACCGCTATGCCGGGCGCCGCTATGACTGCGGCAGCAAGGAAGGTTTTCTGCAAGCGAATGTGGAGCTGGCCTTGACCCACCCTGAAGTGGCCGAGCCGTTCAGGGCCTATTTGAAGTCGCTGCAGCTCTGACGCCGGCGTGCTTGGGTCAACGCCGCCGCAGGTAGTGCACGAATTCTTCGCCGGCGGTGGACTGCTCGAGCAGTTCATTGCCGGTCTGGCGTGCAAAGGCCTGAAAGTCGCGCAGCGAGCCGGGGTCGGTGGCCAGCACCTTGAGCACATCGCCGGCCTGCAGTTCTGACAAGGCCTTCTTGGCCTTGAGGATGGGCAAGGGGCAGTTCAGGCCGCGCGTGTCGATGGTTTTCTGGGCATCCATGGGAAGTGTGGGCCTCGATAGCAAAACGCTGAAGTTTATCGCCCAGCGGCGTTCAAGCCCGGCGCGGCATATCCATGAAGCGCGGTTCGATGCCGCGCCCACGCAGCCAGCGAGCCAGGGCACAACCGGTACCGGCCGGCCAGCACATCAGGTCCTGCGGCGCATACAGCTTGTATTCGGCCAACTCGGGCGAAAGGCGCACCTCCCCGCGGGCCAGCGCATGGTAGGCAATGATGACCTGGTTCATGCGCTGGAAGTCGTAGACCCCGATCAGGTCCAAGGACAGCACCTCGAGCGCGGTTTCTTCTTTCACCTCGCGGGTGATGCCCTCTTCGGGTGTCTCACCGGCCTCCATGAAGCCGGTGATCAACGCGAACATGCGCCCCGACCAGGCCGCGTTGCGGGCCAACAGCACCTGGCCACCCTGGTCGGCGCATTCGATCACCGCGGCCAGTACCGGCGTCGGGTTGTTCCAGTGGGTCCAAGCACAGGCGGGGCAGCGCAGGCGCGACTTGACGCCACCGTCCTCCCACTGCTCGATCGGCTGCAGCGCCGTGGCGCAACTGGGGCAGAAACGGAATGCTGAACTCATGCGACCTCGCGGTTGCCAGGGGTGGGGCTCAGAGACTGAGAGGATTTCGAGCGTGACCGAGCAACGCCACAAAACGTGCTCGACCTAGACGCAAAGCGCAGCCATAGCCCGGGCTATGGCGAGCATTTGCAACGACGAGCGGGTGCGTTTTGGGGTGGTGAGCGGGCATGATCGAAAA
>JAYUQJ010000099.1:0-4900 GCA_043756825.1 Betaproteobacteria bacterium
GCCGGGCTGATGCCGGTGATGAGCCACCGGCACCGCAATGCGGTGACGGTGATGCGGTTTCAGGGGGTGGGGGAGCCGGCGGGGGCGCTGGTCTTCTCCCGACGCGCTGGCTGAGCGTGTCGGGCGCCATGGTTCAAGGGCTGAAGGCCAGCAGGCCGCTGGGTGTTGCGGGAGTGGCCAGGTCGCCGGCGAAGGCCGTGACGAAGTAGGTCTGCGACGGCAGTCTGCGCGCGCGGTCGGTCAAGTCAGCTTCGAAGCGGCCTTCGGCCTGGCCCTGCGCCGTGGATTGCAGGCTGACCAACATGGTCAGGGTGTGGAGACTGCCGTCGTCGGCGCCGGCCAACAGCAGGTGCACGGCCTGGGGGCGCAGCACAGGGTCCGGGACGTCGGGCCCGGCGGCCGGCATTGCCGCCGGGTCGGCAGCCTGCAAGCGCAGCGCAATCATTCCGCAGACGGGCCAGCGATCCCCTCTCAGCACGTTCACGATGCGCGGGCAGGCCAGCGTCAGCGTCGAAGGCAGCCACTGACGCGATCGGGCTGATGCGCTGCCAGTTTGAGGTTCAGCCGAGCCGTCGGCCTCGTCCTCATCGACCAAGGCCACGTCGGCCGGATTGGAGACGGCATCGCGCAGCAGCGCCCGCACCCGGTAGCGGCCGGGCCGCCACGGCAGGTTGAACAGCGCCCGCAGATCGACGCCATAAGTGGTGCTCATGTCGCCTTCCGGCAGCGTCGCGACATTGATTGGCTGACCGGGGATGTCGTCGTCGTCTTGGCACAGGCCCAGCCCATGGGCAACATGGATTTGTGTGCCGTCGCGGTGGACAGCCACCAAAGCGGCCAGTCTGGGCAGCGTGACCGCAGCCAGTTCGCGGATCGCGCCATGGTGGTAGATGCCCGCAGGCAGGGTGGCCCGCCGCCCGATGGGTACCCGAGTGGGCAGGTCGATCAGCAAGCCATGAAAATCACCGACCGGTTCACGCGCCATGGCATCGCTGCCGCGATCATCGCTGTCCCAGAAGGCGTCATCGGGCAACTTCAAACGTGTGATGTCCATGGGTGCGTGCTCGATCAGCCCTGGTCCGCGCCGCGGCCGTCCCAGCCGCTGCGGATGTCGTCGAGCCGGCGGGCCTTGATCAGCGCGACACAGGTCGGACAGAAAGCGGTGCGGGTGTCGTCGCTGCCGCCTGAGCCCCACAGGATGCAGCCGGTGGTTGCCAGGCTGGGCTCCCAGCCGGCAAACGCAGCGTCGGCGCGCTTGCCGCTTGGCACCTGGTGCGCGCAGTGGCCACCCTTGTGGATGCTGCGCTTGCCGTCGGTCAGCGGGTAGGGGGCATCGCCGTTGACATACGACGTGCCGCCGTTGTCGATGTGTTTGGCTGTCAGACCGGGTGGCAACTTGTCGTTGTTCAGCCCGGGCACGATCGTCATCCCCATTGCGTGGCCGAGTTCATGGCAGATGGTTGAACTGATCGCACCTGCAGTGGCGGTGCGCAGCACCATGATCTGCTCGCCACCACCGGAGTTGCCATTGATCTCGCCGGCGCTGGAGAGGTCGAACTTGACCTGGACCTTGCAGGTCGTGTGAGTCTCGGCCGCACCGACAAAGTCCCCCGGCAAGGTGCGCAGGTGCGCGGCTGTGCCTGGCGGGCTCTTGGGCAGCTTGACCACGATGGTGAGGTAGTCCTTGAAGGCCAGCCAGGCCAGGTCCATCGGCCCTTCGCGCACCACGCCTTGGGCATCCTTGCCCGGGTGGTAGTCCACCTGCGTGGCGCTGCTGTCAAAGGCCGCCTGCACGGCGGTGCCAACGGCCAGCAGCCGGGCCTGCGCGTCAGCGCCCGGGCCGTCGCCTGCCAACTTCAGCGACACCTGGTTGCCGACCTGGCGCAACGCCGGCACATCGGCCAACAGGCCGGCGATGAAGGCATTGATCTTCAAGGTGTCCGCGGGTGCCAGTGTGGTCTCGAAAGTGTTGTCCCTGGCTGCGAATTGCAGGCTCAACGTCTTGCCGGGGCGCAGCGTCTCGGTCACGCTGACATGCCCGGCGGCGGCGCCATTGACCGGTGGCTCGACGATCAGCGCCGGCTTTTGCAGGTGCGCATTGGCCACCACCGCCTTCCACTTGTAGCTGCCGACCTTCAAGTTGGCCGTGCCGTTCTTGGTCGAGGGCTCAAACAGGTAGCCGCCCGGTGATGCAATCTCGAAGGGCGTGGCTTCAACCAGGGGTGCCAGGGTATGCGCCGTGCTGTTGCTGCTGAAGGCCCGGTCACACAGGCTGACATAGACACTTCGGCTCTTCTTGGCCGCATCGCCTGAGAACTTGCCTGCCGTGTTGAGGATGCCGTTGGTGAGCACGTAGCGCTGGCCACCGCCTGCGTCTTTCAGATAGGACGCCTGGATCAGCGTGCCGTTGCGCTTGGCGATGGTGGCGTCGGCGTCCGGGAATTCATGGGACCTGAAACGCTCGAAGTCGATGAAGGCATGCCCAAGCCGAGCGGTCAGGTGGGCCCTGATGTCATCGGCATAGTCCGTGGCCGCGCTCAAGCGCGCCGCCAGCAGCGCCGGGTAGCGCAGTTCATAGAAGAGCCTGCGCCAGTTCACCAAAGTGATGGTGGCATCGGTGCAGTGGTCTTTGCGGCCACCGATGGCGACGCTGCAGGTGTCGCCGCCGGCCAGGCCCAGGTCGACCTTGAAGCTGGCGGTGCCGGCGTCGGCGTCGAGCTTGACCCAGCCGCTGAAGAGGGCGGGATCGGGCGTGTTCTTCAGCTCGCTCACGCCGTCGGCCAACAAGGCTGGCTTCGGGTTGTTGCGCTTGCTTTGGTGGCCGAAGGCGACCTCGACATAGATGCGGTCGTTGGCGCGGCCTTCGGCCTTGGGCTTGGCGCAGACCACGAACGTGACCAGGTGGCCTTGGGCGTCCTGTCCGTTGCGTGCCGTCACCAGATTGACAAACTGGCGCTGGCCGCCGTCCGGCGCGCTGGCGTCGTTGGCCACATAGGGCGCCAGGGTGACGTCCGGGCTGACAAACATCGCCACGATGTTGCGCTCGACCTTGAGTTTGTGGTCGCGCAGCTTGGCGGGTTCAAACTCGTCGGCAACGATGCTGTAGGGCGACCCCGTCTTGATCGTGTACGGGGCCTTCAGGGCCAGCGCGGCGGTGGCCTTGCCGTCGGCGCCCGACACGGGTTTGGCGCCTTCGGTGTCGTTCTGCACGATGAGCAGCGGCACCCTCGATTCGTTTGGCTGCGTTTCGGTCCGGGTGTGGAGGGTGATGGTCTTGGGCCACACCACCGCCTCCGCGACGTCTGAACGGGTCTGCTTGGCGGGGCCATAGACCGCGATCACCTTCAGGCTGTAGTTCGGCTCGTCCGGCGCCACGTCGGGCACCTTGAAGGTGTGGGTGAACCTGCCGCCGGTCAGGGCCAGGCCATCCTGCCTGGCGATGGGCTTGTCGTCAGCGCCGTTCTTGATCAGCATCAGGTCAACGGTGCCGGTGTAGGGCTTGGTCGGCTCACTGGTCACCGCTGCGCCAACGAGCAGGTCGGCGCCCTCCCAGATGTCTTGTGCCACGATCAGCCCTGTTCAGCGCCTGCCAACCAGCGCCGATGCCACCGGGCCCGCCATGTGCTCACCGGAGAAGGCATAGACAAAGTAGGTCTGCGGCCGGTTTGGCGCGCCCTTCAACTGGCGCAGGTCCAGCGCAAATTGGCCGGTGCAGGACGTGCCGTCGCGGGCCCAGCAGGGCAGGCGCAGCGGGAAGACGGCGACGCTGCCGTCGTCCGCACCTGTCACCAGCAGCCAAACCGCGACTACCGCCAAGGGTTTGGGTTCGCCAGGGTGGGCCGTGGTGTAGGAGTCGACCCAACCCGGCTTGACCCATTCCTGGGTCGTGGGTGTCAAGCGAAAAGCGCCCTTGATCACCACGGGCTGTCCTAGACCTTGGTCAGACACCCGGGTGGCGGTGAGCTGGACGCCGCTTGCGGCCGGCACCGGCAATGAGTCGGTCTGGCGGCGATAGCTGGGCAGGCGCTCACCGGTGGGCGGCGAGATCGGCCCCGGGTTGACCTTGCCGCGCTCGGCCGCCAGGTACTTCTCGACTTCCGGGTCCACAAAGCAGGCCGCCGAGCGGCACAGGCTGGACTCGGCCCTGTTCGACACCTGATCGCGCAGCAGCGCAGTCAGCAGGTAGCGCCCGGCCTCCCAGGGCGTCTTCAGGCCCTCGCGCAGTTCCAGTACCGAGGTCGCGCTCATGTCGCCGTCGGGCAGTTTGGCCGGGTTGACCGGTGGCCCGTCGATGACATCGGTGTCCTTGTTGAACGACCGGCCGGTGGCCACGTGCAGGCGGTTGTCGGTGACGTTCATCAAGGTGACCAAGCCGAACTTGTCGAAGGGCGTTACCGTCACGTCCCGGATGCGGCCCAAGTGGTAGACAGCGGCCGGCCAGGTTCGCCGCTGGTCGATCGGCACCTGCCTGGGCGCATCCACCAGCAGGCCGCGGAAGTCGCCGAGTGGTTCATTCGCCAGGCGGTCGCCGCCGCGCTCGTTGCTTTCCCAGAACGCCTCGTCGAGCAGCTTGTAGGGGGTGATGTCGATCATGGTTTTCCGATCTTTGGTGGCCGCAGCTGTCAATTGCGGTGGGCCTGCTGCGGCGGCGGGCATCGCGGCCAGGCCGGCACAGGCCAGGTGCAAGGCTAACCGGGCCAGGCCAGCAGGGGCTGTACACCATCGGCGCATGGCATCAGCCCTGGTCGGCAGCCCGGCCGGCAAATGCGCTGGTGATCTTCTCCAACCGCCGGGCCTTGAGAATGGCCAGGCACTCCGGGCAGAACATCGTGCGCGTCTCGGTGTTGCCACCGGACCCCCACATGATGCAGCCTGCCGTGGGTGACCAGTCCAGGAAGGC
>JAYUQJ010000100.1:0-14229 GCA_043756825.1 Betaproteobacteria bacterium
GGCCGCAGGGCCGACCCCTTGGCCCGCCCCGCCGCGCGACCTTCCATGAACAGGAGCCCCCCATGCCAGGATTGCTGCCCCAAGTCGACCCCGATGGCCTGCTGGAGTACTCGGTGGTCTACACCGACCGGGCGCTCAACCACATGTCGGCCAAGTTCCAGGGCGTGATGCGCGACATCTCGGCCCTGCTGAAGGACGCCTACCAGGCCCGCTCAGCCATCGTGGTGCCCGGCAGCGGCACTTTCGGCATGGAGGCGGTGGCACGCCAGTTCGCCACCGGCAAGAAGACCCTGGTGATCCGCAATGGCTGGTTCAGCTACCGCTGGACGCAGATCCTGGAGATGGGCGCGATCGCCAGCAGCAGCACGGTGCTGAAGGCCAGGCGCCTGACCGGTTCATCCGAAAGCACGCACCAGGCCGCCTTTGCGCCGGCGCCATTGGCCGAGGTGGTGGCCACCATCCAGACCGAGCGGCCCGACGTGGTGTTTGCGCCGCACGTGGAAACCGCTGCCGGCCTGATCCTGCCCGATGCCTACCTGAAGGCCGTGGCCGACGCGACGCATGCGGTGGGCGGGCTGTTCGTGCTGGACTGCATCGCCTCGGGCGCGATCTGGGTGGACATGGCCGCGCTGGGCGTGGACGTGCTGGTCAGCGCACCGCAAAAGGGCTGGACCGGCTCACCCGGCTGCGCCTTCGTGATGCTGGGCGAAGCGGCGCGCCAGCGCATAGCCACCACCACCAGCACCAGCTTTGCCTGCGACCTGAAGAAGTGGCTGCAAATCATGCAGGCCTACGAGGCCGGTGGCCATGCCTACCACACCACCCTGCCCACCGACGCGCTGACGCACACTCGCGACGTGATGCGCGAGACCCAGGCCCGCGGCTGGGCGGCGCTGCGGGCCCAGCAGCAGGCACTGGGCGATGCGGTGCGGGCGCTGCTGGAGCGCAAGGGCTTCAAGAGTGTGGCGGCTCCGGGCTTCCAGGCGCCGGGCGTGGTGGTGAGCTACACCGACGATGCCGGCCTGAGCAGCAGCAAGACCTTTCTGGGCCTGGGCCTGCAGACCGCTGCCGGCGTGCCACTGCAGTGCGATGAGCCGGCCGACTTCCAGACCTTCCGGATCGGCTTGTTCGGCTTGGACAAGCTGGCCAACATCGAGCGCACCGTGGCGCATCTGGAGCGGGCCCTGGGCCAGGTGACGGCAACCCAGCCGGTCGCAATCAGTCTGGCCTGAACCAAAAAGCCGCGCCGCTGGCCTGATGGGGCAGCGGCGCGGCGGGGCCTGAAACGCTTTTACCTGACCTTGCCGGCTTTCCAGGCGTTCAGCAGGGTGTCGTAGGCGATGGTCTCGCCCTTGGGCTTCTCGTTGGCCAGCTTGGCCCACGGCGCAGCCTTGTCGCTCAAGTACTTCTTCGGGTCTTCCTTCTTGTTCAACTTGGGCGCGCACTTGGCCATGCCGGCCCGCTCCAGCCGGCCCAGCACCTGGTCCATCTCCTCGGCCAGGGTGTCCATCGCGGCCTGCGGGGTCTTCTCGCCGGTCACCGCCACCGCCACGTTCTTCCACCACAGCTGGGCCAGCTTGGGGTAGTCGGGCACGTTGGTGCCGGTGGGCGTCCAGGCCACGCGGGCCGGGCTGCGGTAGAACTCCACCAGCCCGCCCAGCTTGGGCGCCAGGTCGGTCATGGCCTTGCTCTGGATGTCGCTCTCGCGGATCGGCGTCAGGCCGACGATGGTCTTCTTCAGGCTGGTGGTCTTGGCGGTGACGAACTGGGCATACAGCCAGGCCGCAGCCGTCTTGTTGGCGTCATGGGCCTCGAAGAAGGTCCAGCTGCCGACGTCCTGGTAGCCGTTCTGCATGCCCTGCTTCCAGTAGGGGCCATTGGGGCCGGGCGCCATCCGCCATTTCGGTGTGCCGTCGGCATTGACCACCGGCAAGCCCGGCTTGGTCATGTCGGCGGTGAACGCGGTGTACCAGAAGATCTGCTGCGCAATCTGGCCCTGCGCGGGCACCGGGCCGGCCTCGCCGAAGGTCATGCCGATGGCCTCCTTGGGCGAATACTTCTTCATCCAGTCGACATACTTGGTCAACGCATAGACGGCGGCCGGAGAGTTGGTGGCGCCGCCGCGCGAGACCGATGCGCCCAGCGGCGTGCAGCCGTCGGCGCTGGCGCGAATGCCCCACTCGTCCACCGGCTTGCCGTTGGGGATGCCGATGTCGGCGGTGCCGGCCATGCTGAGCCAGGCGTCGGTGAAACGCCAGCCCAGCGACGGGTCTTTCTTGCCGTAGTCCATGTGGCCGTAGATCGGCTTGCCGTCGATGGTCTTCACGTCGTTGGTGAAGAACTCGGCGATGTCCTCGTAGGCGCTCCAGTTCAGCGGCACGCCCAGGTCATAGCCGAACTTGGCCTTGAACCTGTCCTTCAGGTCAGGGCGGGCAAACAGATCGGCGCGAAACCAGTACAGGTTGGCAAACTGCTGGTCGGGCAGCTGGTAGAGCTTCTTGTCGGGGCCGGTGGTGAAGCTGGTGCCGATGAAGTCCTTCAGGTCCAGCCCCGGGTTGGTCCACTCCTTGCCCTTGCCGGCCATGTAGTCGGTGAGGTTCATCACCTTGCCATAGCGGTAGTGGGTGCCGATCAGGTCAGAGTCGCTGATCCAGCCGTCATAGATGCTCTTGCCTGACTGCATGCTGGTCTGCAGCTTCTCCACCACGTCACCTTCCTGGATCAGGTCATGCTTGACCTTGATGCCGGTGATCTCCTCGAACGCCTTGGCCAGGGTCTTGCTCTCGTACTCGTGGGTGGTGATGGTCTCGCTGACAACCGAGATCTCCTTCACGCCCTTGGCTTGCAGCTTCTTGGCGGCCTCGATGAACCACTTCATCTCGGCCATCTGCGCGTCCTTGCTCAGCGTGCTGGGCTGGAACTCGGCATCGATCCACTTCTTGGCCTCGGCCTCGCCGGCCCAGGCGCCCTGACCCATGGCCAGGGCCGCTGCCGCAAAAGCGACGGCATGCATGCGGTATTTCATTGAAGTCTCCTCACTCACCAACTTCCCTCTGTGACAGGGGGCAGTCCGCCGGGAAGGAAGGCGGGCTGTCCGTTGAAAACCCGGCGCGTGATCAGCCCTTGCGCATCACCAACGCCAGCAGGGCCATCGACGCAATAAAACTGAACCAGATCGACGGCTCTTGCGCCAGGCCGAACCAATCGATCATCTTCTCGCTCACCGCCACAAACGCCAAGTTCAACCAGGCCGCCGACAGCAGGCCGATGAACAATCGGTCGCCGCGGGTGGTGGCGATCGGCAAGAAGCCGCGCCGCTCGACCGTGGGTGACTTGATCTCCCACACGGTCATGCCCAGCAGCATCAGCACGATGCTGACAAAGAAAACAGCGACCGGCAAGGTCCACGCCATCCAGTCAAACATCACACTCTCCCCATCGCAAAGCCCTTGGCGATGTAGTGGCGCACAAACCAGATCACGATGGCGCCCGGCACGATGGTCAGCACGCCGGCGGCGGCCAGCACGCCCCAGTCCATGCCCGACGCGCTGACGGTGCGGGTCATCGTCGCGACGATGGGCTTGGCATTCACGCTGGTAAGGGTGCGGGCCATCAGCAGCTCGACCCAGCTGAACATGAAGCAGAAGAAGGCCGCCACGCCCACCCCGGCCTTGATCAGCGGGATGAAGATGGTGACAAAGAAGCGCGGGAAGGTGTAGCCGTCGATATAGGCGGTCTCGTCGATCTCGCGCGGGATGCCGCTCATGAAGCCTTCCAGGATCCACACCGCCAGCGGCACATTGAACAGCAAATGGGCCAGCGCCACCGCGATATGGGTGTCCATCAGGCCCAGCGTGGTGTAGAGCTGGAAGAAGGGCAGCAAGAAGACCGCCGGCGGCGTCATGCGGTTGGTCAGCAGCCAGAAGAAGACATGCTTGTCACCCAGGAAGCGGTAGCGCGAGAAGGCATAGGCCGCCGGCAATGCCACCAGCAGCGAGATCACGGTGTTGATGCCCACATAGATCAGCGAATTGATGTAGCCCGAGTACCAGCTCTCGTCGGTGAGGATGGTCTTGTAGTGCTCCAGCGTGAAATCGCGCGGCCACAAGCTGAATACCGACACGATCTCGTTGTTGGTCTTGAACGACATGTTGACCATCCAGTAGACCGGCAGGATGGCGAACAACAGGTAGGCGATCAGGAAGATCACCCGCTTCTTGAAGCGGCGTTCATGCATGGTTCACCTCCGCCGACTTGTCCGCCGTGCCGACCCGCTGCATCCAGTTGTAGAGGATGAAGCTCAACGCCAGGATGATCAGGAAGTAGATCAGGGAAAACGCCGCCGCCGGGCCCAGGTCGAACTGGCCCACCGCCTTCTGCGTCAGGTACTGGCTGAGAAAGGTGGTGGCATTGCCGGGCCCGCCGCCGGTCAGCACGAAAGGCTCGGTGTAGATCATGAAACTGTCCATGAAGCGCAGCAGCACCGCGATCACCAGCACGCCGCGCAGCTTGGGCAGCTGGATATAGCGGAACACCGCCAGTTTGCTGGCGCCGTCGATGCTGGCGGCCTGGTAGTAGGCGTCGGGGATGGCGCGCAGCCCGGCAAAGCACAGCAGCGCCACCAGCGGGGTCCAGTGCCAGACATCCATCAGCAGCACGGTCAACCAGGCCTGCGTGGCATTGCCGGTGTAGCTGTACTCGATGCCCAGCGCGGCCAGCGCGGCGCCCATCAGGCCGATGTCGGTGCGACCGAAGATCTGCCAGATGGTGCCCACCACGTTCCAGGGGATCAGCAACGATATCGCGATCGTCACCAGCACCGCGCTGGACTGCCAGCCCTTGGCCGGCATCGCCAGTGCCAGCGCAATGCCCAGCGGGATTTCCACCGCCAGCACCGCCAGCGAAAAGCTGATCTGGCGCAGCAGCGCGCCCTGCAGGTCGTCATCGCGCATCACCGCCTTGAACCACTCGGTGCCGACGAAGACCCGACGCTCGGGCGAGATGATGTCCTGCACCGAGTAGTTGACCACCGTCATCAAGGGCAGGATGGCCGAGAAGGCCACGCACAGGATCACCGGCAGGATCAGGAACCAGGCCTTCTGGTTGACGGGCTTCATGCGCTTGCCTCCGGGATCGGGCTGGCCGCGTCGACCAGCAGCTCGTCGGCGTAGAAACAGGTATGGGGCCCCAGCACCGTCAGCCACACGGTCTGGCCGGCGTTCGGCACGGCCGCCTCGGGGTTGAGGCGGGCACGCACCAGCGTGGCCGCAGCGCCCGTGCCCACCTGGGCGGTGACCAGCCAGTAGGTGCCGATGTCCTGGGCCTGCGTCACCCGCGCCGGCACGGCGCCGGCCGCGCCCGGCGCCGCCAGGGCGATGTACTCGGGCCGGATGCCCAGCCGCAACACCCCGGCCGCGTTGGGCACGGGTCCGTTGGCGGCCACCGGGCAGCCGGCCACCCGCAGGCTGCTGCCGCTGCGCTCGGCCGGCAGGAAGTTCATGCCCGGCGAGCCGATGAAGTGCCCCACGAAGGTGTGCTGCGGCCGCTCGAACAGATCGGACGCGCTGCCGATCTGCACCGCCCGGCCGCGCGTCATCACCACCACCTGGTCGGCAAAGGTCAGCGCCTCGACCTGGTCGTGGGTGACATACACCAGCGTCAACTTCAACTCGTGATGGATCTGCTTGAGCTTGCGGCGCAGCTGCCACTTGAGGTGCGGGTCGATCACGGTCAGCGGCTCGTCGAACAGCACTGCCGACACGTCCTCGCGCACCAGGCCGCGGCCCAGCGATATCTTCTGCTTGGCATCGGCCGCCAGGCCGGCGGCGCGCACATCGAGCTGGCCGCTCAGCTCCAGCATCTCGGCAATCTGGCCCACCCGCAGCTTGATCCGGTCGGCCGACACACCCCGGTTGCGCAGCGGAAAGGCCAGGTTCTCAGCCACCGTCATGGTGTCGTAGATCACCGGAAACTGGAACACCTGGGCGATGTTGCGCTGCTGCGGTGTCTTGTCGTTCATCACCACGCCGTCGAAGGCCACCGTGCCCTGCGACGGCCGCACCAGGCCCGAGATGATGTTGAGCAGGCTGGTCTTGCCGCAGCCCGACGGGCCCAGCAGCGCATAGGCACCACCGTCCTCGAAGCTCATCTTCAGCGGCAGCAGGGCGTAATCGCTGTCCTGCTGCGGCAGCGGTTTGTAGCTGTGTGCCAGATCGAGATCGATGCGGGCCATCTCAACCCCTTCCCTTCGGCGCGGGCGCCTGCAGCAGCGCGCCGTCGGCGCCGAAACGGTAGACCTGGGCCGGGTCCAGGTAGAGCGTGAGCGCGGCGCCCAGGTCGAAGAAATGCACGCCGGTCAGTTGCGCGATCAGCTCGCCCGCCGGCGTGGCCACGTGCACGAAGGTGTCCGACCCCGAGATCTCGGCCAGCTCCACCGTGCCGGGCAGCACAAGATCGCCCGCGCGCGGCGCCACCCGCAGCGCCGACGCACGCACGCCCACGGTGGTGTCGGGCCGCTGCCCGGGCAGGCCCAGGCCGGGCGCGCCGCCTGGCAGCAGGTTCATCGGCGGGTCGCTGAAGGCGCGCGCCACCCGGATCGACGCCGGGTGGTGGAAGACCTCGGCGGTGGGCCCGTACTGCAGCACCTGGCCGGCGTCCATCACTGCGGTCCAGCCGCCCAGCAGCAGGGCCTCGGTGGGCTCGGTGGTGGCATAGACCACGGTCGATCCGCCGCTGGCGAACAAGGCCGACAACTCCTCGCGCAGCTCTTCGCGCAACTTGTAGTCCAGGTTGACCAGGGGCTCGTCCAGCAGCATCAGCGGGGCGTCCTTGGCCAGCGCGCGGGCCAGCGCCACGCGCTGCTGCTGGCCACCCGACAGCTCGGCGGGCAGGCGCGCCAGGAAGGGCTCGATATGCAGCTTCTCGGCCAGGGCCTGCACCTTCCGGGCGATCGCGGCCTTGTCCAGGCCGCCACGCAGCTTGAGCGGCGAGGCGATGTTGCCGAACACCGTCATCGACGGGTAGTTGATGAACTGCTGGTAGACCATGGCCACATTGCGCTGGCGCACCGGCAGGCCGGTGACGTCCTGCCCGTCCACCGACACCCGGCCGTGGCTGGGCACATCCAGCCCGGCCATCAGCCGCATCAGCGTGGTCTTGCCGGCCTGGGTGGCGCCCAGCAGCACCGTCACGGTGTCGGGCTGCAGGGCCAGGTCCAGCGGGTAGAGATGCGTGGCCGCGCCCACCCGGTGTTCGAGTTGGTCGAGTTTCAGTTGCATGGGCTGAGCGTGGCGGGCACGGGCGGATTTTCGGGGTGGTGGGCGGCCCACCAGTCGGCCACCTGCTGGCGCTGGGCCGCGCTGTAGTGCAGGCCCAGCTTGGTGCGGCGCCACAGTACATCGTCGGCGCTGCGCGCCCATTCATGCTGGTGCAGATAGTGCAGCTCCACTTCAAACAGACCCGGGGCCACCTCGGCGCCCAGCGGCCGCCCCAGCAGCTGATCGACGCGGCTGCCATAAGCGCGGGCCCAGCGCCCCAGCAAGGCTGCAGGCAGCGTGGGATGGCGCCGCGCCAGCTCAGCCGTGAAGCGGGCGATGTCGGTGTCGGGCCGCTGCGGCGCACCGATCCAGGCTGACAGGTCGCCGCCGGGCAGCAGCGCCGGCGCGGTCCAGGCCGGGCGCTGCTCGCCCAGGCGCTGCACCAGCGCATCGGCGGCCTCCTCGGCCAGTTTGCGGAAGGTGGTGATCTTGCCGCCCCATACCGACAGCAGCGGACAGGCGCTGTCCGCATCGAACTCCAGCAGGTAATCCCGGGTCACGGCCGAAGCATCACCCGATTCATCGTCCAGCAGGGGGCGCACGCCCGAATAGGCCCAGACCACATCGGCCGGCTGCACCGCCCGGGCAAAGTAGCGGCTGGCCTGCGCGCACAGGTAGGCGGTCTCGTCGGCATCGATACGGGCCGAATCGGGCGCGCCGTCGATCTCGACATCGGTAGTGCCGATCAAGGTGAAGTCACCCTCGTAGGGAATAGCAAAGATGATGCGCTTGTCGGGGTTCTGGAAGATATAGGCATGGTCATGCTCGAACAGCTTCTTCACCACGATGTGGCTGCCCTTGACCAGACGCAGGGCGCGGGCACTTTGGGCCTGCGCCCGGTCGCGCAGGAACTCGCCGGTCCAGGGGCCGGCGGCATTGACCAGCGCGCGGGCCGTGACATCGACCGCCGCGCCACCGGCCGGCTGCAGCCGGGCGCGCCAGCCCTGCGCGCTGCGCTCGGCGCGTTCACAACGGGTGCGGGTGAGGATGGTGGCGCCGCGCGCGGCCGCGTCCACGGCGTTGAGCACCACCAGCCGGGCGTCGTCGACCCAGCCGTCGCTGTAGACAAAACCCTTGGTGTAGGCCGGCTTGAGTGCTGCGCCCACCGCATGCCGGCGCAGGTCCACGGTGGTGCTGGCCGGCAGCCACTCGCGCTTGGCCATGTGATCGTAGAGAAACAGGCCGATGCGCACCATCCACACCGGCCGCATCGACGGGTCGTGCGGCATCACAAAGCGCAGCGGCCACATGATGTGGGGCGCGCTGCGCAGCAGCCGCTCACGCTCGGCCAGCGCCTTGCGCACCAGGTTGAACTCGAAATACTCCAGGTAGCGCAGCCCGCCGTGGATCAACTTGGTGCTGGACGACGAGGTGTGACGCGCCAGGTCGTCCTGCTCGCACAGCAACACCTTCATGCCCCGACCGGCCAGGTCGCGGGCAATGCCGGCGCCGTTGATGCCGCCGCCCACCACCAGCACGTCGCAGGACATGGGCGGGGCAGGCAACAAGGGCAAAGCGGCGCCTGGCAGGGTGGGGCTCAAGCTTCAGGTCCTGGGCTGGCGTGCCGGATCGAACCGGGCAACGGGTGGGGAGGGGCAAGCCGGGCTGCGGGGGCCGAGGAAGAACCCCAGCCCGCCATAAGCCCTCGTCAGATTTGTTCGAGGTTTTTCGTTAATGTTCTTTTCCATTCGTTTGTAATCCATTTCTGTTCGCTGCGCAAGCCGGTTATCCCTGATCGCCAGCCTGGCCCTTTCGCTTACCCTGGCAACCTGATCCACAAGGCATGCGCGTGAGCAACCTGACCCCCAACCCGCGCCAGGCCGGCATGCTGAGCACCGTGCGCGAGCTGGGCTCGGTGACCGTCGAGGCCCTGGCCGAAAGGTTCGGAGTGACCCTGCAAACGGTGCGCCGCGATGTCACGCTGCTGGCACAAGCCGGCTTGCTGTCGCGCTTTCACGGCGGCGTGCGGCTGCCGGCCAGCACCACCGAGAACATCACCTACCGGGCGCGCCAGGCCCTCAACGACGCAGCCAAGCGCCGCATTGCCCAGGCGGTGGCAGCGCGGGTGCCCGAGGGCTGCAGCCTGATCCTCAACATCGGCACCACCACCGAGGCCGTGGCGCGCGCCCTGCTGGGCCACCGCAGCCTGCGGGTGATCACCAACAACCTGAACGTGGCGGCCATCCTCTGCGACCACCCGGACTGCGAGCTGATCGTGGCCGGCGGCCTGGTGCGCCCGCGCGACCGCGCCATCATCGGCGAGGCCACGGTCGAATTCATGGGCCAGTTTCGGGTCGACATCGGCCTGATCGGCATCTCGGGTATCGAGGCCGATGGCACGCTGCGCGATTTCGACTACCGCGAGGTCAAGGTAGCGCAGGCCATCATCCGTGCCAGCCGGCAGGTCTGGCTGGCGGCCGACCACAGCAAGTTCCACCGCCCGGCGATGGTGGAGGTGGGCCGGCTCGACCAGGTCGACACCCTGTTCACCGACGCGCCGCCACCGCCGGCCTTCCAGACACTGCTGGCCGAGGCCGGCGTGGCCTGCGTGGTGGCCGGCGATGATGTGCCAGCAGCCAGCCTTGCAGGAGACCCCCCATGAGCTTCATCCTCGCCCTCGACCAGGGCACCAGCAGCTCGCGCAGCATCGTCTTCAACGCCCAGGGTGGCATCGTCGCGATGGCCCAGCGCGAGTTTCGGCAGATCTTTCCGCAGCCCGGCTGGGTCGAGCACGACCCCGAGGAAATCTGGCAGACCCAGCTGGCCACCGCACAGCAGGCCATCGCCCAGGCCGGCCTGACGGCGCGCGACATCAAGGCCATAGGCATCACCAACCAGCGCGAGACCACCGTGGTGTGGAACCGCCGCACGGGCCAGCCCATCCACAACGCCATCGTCTGGCAAGACCGGCGCGGCGAGCCGCTGTGCGCCCAGCTGCGCGAGCACGGCCATGCCGAGCAGATCCGCCGCAGCACCGGGCTGGTGGTGGACGCCTATTTCTCGGCCACCAAGATCCGCTGGCTGCTGGACCATGTCAGCGGCGCCCATATCGCCGCCGCGCATGGCGACCTGGCCTTCGGCACCATCGACAGCTGGCTGCTCTACAAGCTGACCAAGGGCCGGGTGCATGCCACCGATGTCAGCAATGCGGCGCGCACGATGCTGTTCGACATCCGCCACAACGTCTGGGACCATGAGCTGCTGAAGCTGCTGCACGTGCCCGACAGCCTGCTGCCCAGCGTGCACCCCAGCAGCCATGTCTTTGGCGAGACCGACCCCGCTTGGCTGGGCGCTGCCATTCCGGTCGCCGGCGTGGCCGGCGACCAGCAGAGCGCGCTGTTCGGCCAGGCCTGCTTCAAGCCCGGCCTGGCCAAGAACACTTACGGCACCGGCTGCTTCATGCTGATGCACACCGGCGACAAGTTTCGCGTCAGCGAGAACGGCCTGATCACCACCGCCGCAGCCCAGGCCAGCGCCGGCCACCCGGAATTTGCGCTGGAGGGCAGCGTGTTCATCGGCGGCGCGGTGGTGCAGTGGCTGCGCGACGGGCTGAACGCGATCAAGGCCAGCGGCGAGGTGCAGGCCCTGGCCGAGAGCGTGCCCGACGCCGGTGGGGTGATGTTCGTGCCGGCCTTCACCGGCCTGGGCGCGCCCTACTGGGACGCCAATGCCCGCGGCACCCTCACCGGCCTGACCCGCGGCAGCACCGTGGCCCATATCGCCCGCGCCGCGCTGGAGAGCATCGCCTTCCAGAGCGCGGCGCTGCTGCTGGCGATGAGCCGCGATGCGGTGGCGGCTGGCGCCAGCCCCTCGGCGGGCGGCAGCACGCCGATGTCCATCACCGAGCTGCGCGTGGACGGCGGCGCTTGCGTCAACAACCTGCTGATGCAGTTTCAGGCCGACCTGCTGGGCATCCCGGTGGTGCGGCCCCAGGTGACCGAGACCACCGCGCTGGGCGCGGCCTACCTGGCCGGCCTGGCGACCGGGATCTACAAGAACCTGGACGAGCTGTCGGCGCTGTGGCAAGTGGAGCGGCGCTTTCACCCCACGCTGCCTCGCGAGCGGGCCCAGACGCTGATGGCCCAATGGGCACGGGCGGTGCGGCAAGCCACCACGAATTGAGGTTCGGTCCCCCGGGGGGGCTTCAATCGGGGGGTTCAATTCAAGGGCTTTTGCGGTTAATGTCAGCTTTTCTGGGGCGCCACGCCCCCAATGAGGCCGATCCATGTCAACCCACCGTCCCGTAACGTCACTGGCCGCACCGTGGCGCGCGCTGTCAGCCGGCCTGCTGGCAGCCTGGTTCAGCGGGCCGGTTTCGGCCTCCATCGTCAGCGACTGGAATGAGACCGCGCTGGTGGAAGTGCGCCTGTCGCGCCTGGGCCCACCGGTGGTGGCCCGGGCGCTGGCCGTGGCCCACACCTGCATCTATGACGCCTGGACCGCCTATGACGCGCGTGCGCTCGGCAGCGTGGTCGGCAACAGCCTGCGCCGGCCGGTGCCCGAGCACAGCGAGGCCAACAAGGCCAAGGCCATCAGCCATGCCGCCCATGGCTGCCTGGTGAACCTGTTCCCGGCCGGTGCCGCGCGGTTGGCCCAGGCCATGCGGCTGCGCGGCCACGACCCCGCCGACCTGTCCACCGACCTGCGCACGCCCCAGGGCATCGGCAACGTGGCGGCCCAGGCGGTGATCGCCAGCCGGCGCCACGACGGGTCCAACCAGTACGGCGACCTGAATCCGGGCGCCTACAGCGACTACACCGGCTTCGTGCCGCGCAATGCGCCGATGCCGTTCTGCGACCCGCTGACCGTTGGCCCGTGTTCGCCGAACGTGACCGACATCTACCACTGGCAGCCGCTGGTGTCGCCAACCGGCGCGGTGCAGCGCTTCATCGCACCCCACTGGGAGCGGGTGCGGCCCTTTGCCCTGGCCTCGGCCAGCGTCTACGACACCCTGCCCGATGTGGCGCCGCTGCCCAACTACCTGCAGGCGGTAGGCCGGCTGGAGCTCGACGTGGCGCTGATGGTTGCCATCAGCGCTTTTCTCACGGCCGAGCAAAAACTGGTCGTCGAGTACTGGGCCGATGGCCCGGATACCGAGTTGCCGCCCGGCCACTGGAGCCTGTTCGCCCAATTCGTCTCGCGCCGCGACAACCACAGCACCGACCAGGACGCCAAGCTGTTCTTTGCGCTGCAGAACGCGTCCAACGACGCCGGCATCGTGGCCTGGCACATGAAGCGCCTCTACCAGGGCGTGCGGCCCATCACTGCGGTGCGGCAGCTGTTGCAAGGGCGGCAGATCTATGCCTGGGGCGGCCCGGGCCAGCCCAACGGCTGGGTGCCCGGCGAGAAATGGTCGCCCTACAACCCCGGCAGCAACCTGTCACCGGCCTTCCCGGGCTATGTGTCGGGGCACTCCACCTTCTCGGCGGCCAGCGCCCGGGTGCTGCAGGCCTTTACCGGCAGCGACCGCTTCGGCTTCTCCACCGTGATCCCGCCCAACTTCGGGCGGGTCGAGCCCGGCATACCGGCGGTACCCACCACCATTTCCTACCCCACCTTCACCGACGCGGTGATCGAGGCGGGCCTGTCGCGTCTGTATGCCGGCATCCACTTCGCCGACGACAACACTGTCGGCCAGGGCATCGGCTACCGGGTCGGCCAGACGGTGTGGGAGATGGCGCAGTATCTGGCCGACGGTGGGCTGGCGCTGGACACCAGCAGCCACAAGGCGGGCGACAAGGTGAAAAGCGTTGCCTGGCAGCACACCGTGTCCGCACGCAGCAACCGGCTGCTGGTGGTGGGCGTGACCCACCATGACAGCACCGACGCGGTAAGTCAGGTCACCTACGCCGGCCAGGCCTTGCGCCTGTTGGGCACCCAGGCCGGCCCCTCAGGCCGCAACCGGGTGGAGACCTGGTACCTGGTGGCGCCACCGGCCGGCAGCGCCAACGTGGTGGTCAGCATGACCCGGGAGAATCGGATGGTCGCCGGTGCGATGTCATTCACCGGCGTGGACCAGGCGTCGCCCTTCGGCACGGTGCGATCGGCCGCGGCCGATTCGGCCAGTGCCTGCGTGACGCTGGCCAATGCCCCGGCCCCCCTGGTGGTCAGCGTGCTGGCGGCCGACGGCGACGCGCTCTACAGCACCCTGCGCAGCGGCCAGACCCTGGCGTGGTCGGCCAGCACGGGCCAGGACGGGCACGACAGCCTGTCCACCGGCAGCACCGTGATGGGCGCGCCGATGGCCACGCTGTGCCAGGACCTGCAGCGCGGGCAACCCTGGTCGCTGATGGCGGTGCCGCTGCGCGCGGCGGTGCAGCCCTGAGGCTGACCCAAGCCGCCCGGCGGTGTGGGCGGTGTGGGCGGCCCTGTGCGCTGCCCTGGTCGGGTGGCGCGAAGCGGCTGACTGATCAGCGCTTGCCGCATCAGGCGGCGGCCGGGATACTGGCGTGATGATCTCAACCCAACTCCACGGCAAGCGGGTGCTACTGACCCAATCACAGGATTTCATGGGCCCGGCGCTGGCCGAGGTGCTGGCGCGCCAGGGCGCGACGGTGATCGCCGACCCGCGCGCGCTGGCCGACGACCCGGCGCTGCCCGCTGCCCTGGTGCAGGCGGCCGGGGTGGTGGACGTGCTGATCGTGCACCTGGCGCTGCCCGCGCCCAGCACCAAGGCACAGGATGTGGGCGATGCGGAATGGCGAAACGTATTCGCCCACCTGGTCGACCCGATGCCCCGCCTGGTGGCCGCGGTGCTGCCGCAGATGCTGGCGCGCCGGGCCGGCCGCATCCTGGTGATGGGCAGTGCCGGCGCCCTGCGCGGCCAGAAGCGCACCGCCACCTACAGCGCGGCGCGCGGCGCGCAACTGGCCTATGTGCAATCGGTGGGGCTGGAGCTGGCGCCGCAGGGCAT
>JAYUQJ010000101.1:0-4884 GCA_043756825.1 Betaproteobacteria bacterium
ACTGCCGATGAAAATGACCGACAGCTTCTGCGCCTCGCCGATGCCGGCCCACAAGATCAGCAGCGGAATGAAGGCACTGGCCGGCAGGTAGCGCGCGAAGGAAACGAAGGGCTCGAAGAAAGCTTCGATGGGCTTGTAAGCGCCCATCGCCACGCCCAGCGGCAAGGCAAGCACGGCCGCAATGGCAAAGCCGCCCAGCACCCGCCACACCGTCATCGCGATGTCCCAGCCGAAGCCCATTTCGGTCAGCAGCGTCCAGCCCGAGCGAACCATCGTGATCGGGTCGGCGAGGAAGGTCTTGGACACGAAGCCGCCGAGCGTGAAGCCGGCCCAGACGGCAGCGAAGAGGATGAAGAACGACACGCCGAGGGCGATGCGTGTGGCGGGTTCGACAGGTTTGAGTGGCGTCATGAATTGCTCCTTCCCCCTCGACGGGGGAAGGCTGGGATGGGGGTGCGAGCGTGGCAGTGTGCAGGCCTGCTCCTTCCCCCTCGCAGGGGGAAGGCCGGGATGGGGGTGAGAGCGTGGCAGTGGGACGGCGCATGTTCCAGCGGTGAGTGTTCTGCGTTTTCACCCCCAACCCTGCCCTCCCCCTTCGAGGGCAGGGTGGCCTACTTGATGAACCGCGTGTCCACCAGCTTGCTCATGTCGGGCAGCGCTTTGATGATGCCGGCCTCGAGCAGCAGGTCGGCTGCTTCCTTGCTGAACGCCGCGTGCTCGCCAGCAAAGAATTTCTGGTTCGCGGCACGGTCTTGCCAACGCAGGAATTTTTGCGATCCCTCGAACGCTTCGCCGCTGGACTTCACGTCGGCACCCATGATCGCAAAGCTTTTCGCAGGCTCGGCCTTGATCATCGCCACCGCGTCGAAGTAGCCGTCGGCCAGGGCCTTGGCGGCCTTGGGGTTCTCGGCCAGGAACTTGGGTGTGCAGCCAAAGGTGTCCATGATCATCGGGTAGTCCAGCGTGGTGGCGATGATCTTGCCGGCCTCGGGCTTGGCGCGCACCGCGCTCAGGAAGGGCTCGTAGGTCATGGCGGCGTCGACGCCGTCGGTGCCCGCGATCATGGCGTTGGCGGCGGCCTGCGGCTCCAGGTTCACCACCTTCACATCCTTCACCGACAGCCCGTTCTTCTTCAGCATCCAGGCCAGCGTGAAATACGGCGCCGTGCCCGGCGCACTGGCCGCCACCGTCTTGCCCTTCAGGTCGGTGATCTTGGTGATGCCGGGCTTGACCACCATGCCGTCGGCGCCATAGCTTTTGTCGAGCTGGAAGATCTGGGTGGTGGCCACGCCGTTGGCGTTCCAGACCACCCAGGTCTCCACCGTGGTGGCGGCGCACTGGATGTCGCCGCTGGCGATCGCCAGGTGGCGGTCTTTCTGCGGGATCTTCTTGATCGTCACGTCCAGGCCATGTTTCTTGAACAGGCCGGCCTCCTTGGCCAGCGTCAGCGGTGCAAAGCCGGTCCAGCCCGAGATGGCCAGGGCCACCTTGGTCTCTTGGGCGCGGGCCGGCAGCGCCAGGGCGGTGACGGCAGCCAGGGCCAGGGTGGCGATCAGGGGCTTGTTCATGCGGCAGTCCTCGGAGGGCGGTTGGTGAAGGGTGGAGAAGCTCACGCTCAAGCCGGCGTCCAGAGTGCCGGCAGGTCGTCCAGCGCACGCAGGATGCGTGCCAGTGAACCATCGTGGACCAACCGGGTGGCGGCCTCGATGTCGGGGGCCAGGCAGCGGTCTTGAGGGATCGCCGGGCTGTGCTGGCGCAGCAGGGCATGGGCCGATTCCAGCGCGGCCGAGCTGGCCAGCGGCCGCAAGAACTCGATGCCCTGGGCGGCGGCCAGCAGCTCGATGCCCAGGATGTGGGCGGTGTTGGCGATCATCGGCTGCAGGCGCCGCGCCGCGAAGGTGGCCATCGACACATGGTCCTCCTGGTTGGCGCTGGTGGGCAGGCTGTCCACACTGGCCGGGTGGGCCAGGCTCTTGTTCTCGCTGGCCAGCGCGGCGGCGGTGACATGGGCGATCATGAAGCCCGAGTTGAGACCGGCGTCGGCCGTGAGGAAAGGCGGCAGCCGCGACACGTTGGCGTCGATCAGCATGGCGATGCGGCGTTCGGCAATCGCGCCCACCTCGGCGATGGCCAGCGCCATCCCGTCGGCGGCCAGGGCCACCGGTTCGGCGTGGAAGTTGCCACCGCTCACCATCGCACCATCTTCGGCAAACACCAAGGGGTTGTCGGTGACCGCATTGGCCTCGCGCACCAGCACCATCGCGGCGTGGCGCAGTTGATCGAGGCAGGCGCCCACCACCTGCGGTTGGCAGCGCAGGCTGTAGGGGTCTTGCACCCGGTCGTCGCCTTCGACATGAGACAAGCGGATCGCGCTGCCGGCCAGCAGGCTGCGGTAGTACTGCGCCACGTCGATCTGGCCAGGCTGGCCGCGCAAGGCATGGATGCGGGGGTCGAAAGGGCCGTCGCTGCCGCGGGCGGCGTCCACCGTCAGCGCGCCGATCACCAGCGCGGCCTCCAGCACCGGCTCGAAGCTGAGCAAGGCATGCAGCGCCAGCGCGGTGCTGGTCTGGGTGCCGTTGATCAACGCCAGGCCCTCCTTGGCGGCCAGTTGCAGCGGCGCGATGCGGTGCAGGGCCAGCACATCTGCGGCGGGCTGGCGCTGGCCGTCGACGATGAATTCACCCTCGCCCATCAAGGCCAGCGTCATGTGCGCCAGCGGCGCCAGGTCGCCCGACGCACCCACCGAGCCCTGGCTGGGCACGAAGGGGCACAAGCCCGCGTTGTGCACCGCCACCAGCGTGTCGATCACCACCGGCCGCACCCCCGAATGGCCGCGCGCCAGGCTGGCCGCCTTCAAGGCCAGCATCAGCCGCAGCACCGGCGCGCCCAGCGGCTCACCCACCCCTACGCTGTGCGAGCGGATCAGGTTGAGCTGCAGCGTGGCCAGGTCGGCCTCGCTGATGCGCGTGCTGGCGAGCTTGCCAAAGCCGGTGTTGACGCCGTAGACCGGCGCCGTGCCCTCGGCCGCCCGGCGCACCACTGCCGCGCTGGCATGGATGCCCGGCAACGCGGCCGGGTCGACCACCAGCGGCTGGCCGCCGACGTGGATGGCCTGCAACTCATCCAGCGAAAGGTGACCAGGCCGCAGCAGCATCAACGGGCCCCGCCAGCGTTGCCAATGGCCATCGGCAGGTTCAAGCCCTGCTCGCGCGCACAGGCCACCGCATCGGCATAACCGGCGTCGGCATGGCGCATCACGCCGGTGGCGGGGTCGTTCCACAGCACACGTTCAATGCGCTTTGCTGCGGCATCGGTGCCGTCGCAGACGATCACCACGCCGCTGTGCTGGCTGTAGCCCATGCCCACGCCACCGCCGTGGTGCAGGCTGACCCAGGTGGCGCCGCCGGCGGTGTTGAGCAGGGCGTTCAGCAGCGGCCAGTCGCTTACCGCATCGCTGCCGTCCTTCATCGCCTCGGTCTCGCGGTTGGGGCTGGCCACGCTGCCGCTGTCCAGGTGATCCCGGCCGATCACGATCGGCGCCTTCAACTCGCCGGACTTGACCATCTCGTTGAAGGCCAGGCCGGCGCGGTGGCGCTCGCCCAGGCCGATCCAGCAGATGCGCGCCGGCAAGCCCTGGAAGGCGATGCGCTCGCTGGCCATGTCCAGCCAGCGGTGCAAGGCGGCATCCTCGGGGAACAGCTGCTTCATCTTGGCATCGGTCTTGCGGATGTCCTCGGGGTCGCCCGACAAGGCCACCCAGCGGAAGGGCCCGCGGCCGCGGCAGAACAGCGGCCGCACATAGGCCGGCACGAAACCCGGGAAGGCGAAGGCGTTCTTCACGCCCGCATCGAAGGCCACCTGGCGGATGTTGTTGCCGTAATCCACCGTGGGCACGCCCAGGGCCTGGAAATCGAGCATCGCCTGCACATGCACCGCGCAGCTTTGCGCGGCGGCGGCGCGCAGGCCGGCATGGGCGGACGGGTCACCCTGGGCCGTGCGCCAAGCGTCCACCGACCAGTCGCTGGGCAGATAGCCATTGACCAGATCGTGGGCCGAGGTCTGATCGGTCACCAGATCGGGGCGCAGGCCACCTTGCTTGGCGCGCCGCACCAGCTCGGGCAGCACGTCGGCCGCATTGCCCAGCAGGCCGATCGACACCGCCTGCCTGGCAGCGGTGTACTTGGCGATGCGGGCCAGCGCGTCATCCAGATCGGTGGCCTGCTCGTCCAGGTAGCGGCTGCGCAGGCGAAAGTCGATGCGGCTCTGCTGGCACTCGATATTGAGCGAGCAGGCGCCGGCAAAGGTGGCCGCCAGCGGCTGCGCACCGCCCATGCCGCCCAGCCCGGCGGTGAGGATCCAGCGCCCGGCCAAATCACCGCCGTAGTGCTGCTTGCCGGCCTCGACAAAAGTCTCGTAGGTGCCCTGCACGATGCCCTGGCTGCCGATGTAGATCCAGCTGCCGGCCGTCATCTGGCCGTACATCATCAGGCCCTTGCGGTCGAGCTCGTCGAAATGCTCCCAGGTGGCCCATTTGGGCACCAGGTTCGAGTTTGCGATCAGCACCCGTGGCGCATCGGCATGGGTGCGGAACACTCCCACCGGCTTGCCGCTTTGAATCAGCAGAGTCTCGTCGTTCTCGAGCCGGCGAAGCGTCCGGACGATCGCGTCGAACGACTCCCAGTTGCGTGCGGCCTTCCCCGTGCCACCATACACAACCAGATCCTCCGGCCGTTCGGCAACTTCCGGATCGAGGTTGTTCATCAGCATCCGGAGCGCGGCCTCCTGCTGCCATCCCTTGCATGAGAGCGTTGTACCGCGAGGTGCGTATAGAGGTGCGCGTCGCGACTCTACCATCACGGGCGACAATTTAGAATCACTTACCGG
>JAYUQJ010000102.1:0-4881 GCA_043756825.1 Betaproteobacteria bacterium
CGGATGCGCACAAAGTCGTCGGCCTTGGCGGCGGTGCGGGTGAAGCGCGGATCGACCACGATCACCTTGCAGCCGGCTTCCTTGGCATGCAGCATGTGCAACATCGACACCGGATGGGCCTCGGCGGCATTGCTGCCGATGTACATCGCCGCCTTGGCGTTCTGCATGTCGTTGTAGGAGTTGGTCATCGCGCCATACCCCCAGGTATTGGCGACCCCCGCAACGGTGGTGCTGTGGCAGATGCGCGCCTGGTGGTCGGTGTTGTTGCTGCCCCACAGGCTCATCCACTTGCGCAGCAGGTAGGCCTGCTCGTTGTTGTGCTTGCTGGAACCGACCACGAAGATCGAATCCGGACCGCTCTGCTTGCGCAGATCCAGCATCTTGGCGCTGATTTCCTCAAGCGCCTGGTCCCAGCCGATGCGCACGTACTTGCCGTCGACCAGCTTCATCGGGTACTTGAGCCGGAACTCGCCATGGCCATGCTCGCGCAGCGCCGCGCCCTTGGCGCAGTGCGCGCCCAGATTGATCGGCGAGTCGAAGACTGGCTCCTGGCGCACCCAGACGCCGTTCTCGACTACCGCGTCCAGCGCGCAGCCCACTGAGCAGTGGCCGCAGACGGTGCGCTTGACTTCAATTTTTCTGGCGCTGCCGTCAGCGCCCTTGGTGGCATCGGCGGCCTGGGCCTTCTTCACCAGTATCAGCTGGGACGCGGCGATGCCGGCGCCCACCCCCATGCCCGAGCGGCGCAAGAAGGCGCGGCGGTCCATGGTGGGGATGGCGCGCGCTGCGCCTCGGGCCAAGCTGGCCACCAGCGCCGAGGGTGCCGAGGCGGCGGGTGAGAGCGAACTGGTCTTGCGGGTCAACAGCATGTTCGGGCTCCGGTGTCAGACCTTGGCGGTCTGGTAGTAACGTTGCACATGGGCCGTCAGCTGGTAGCCGCCACCGGCTGCGGGTGCGGCCTTGGCCGGGGTGGCCACCACTGCTTCAGGCCGCAGTGGCAGCACGGTGGCCACGGCCGCCAGGGCACCGGCAGTGCCGGCACCGGCAAACAGGCGGCGGCGGGAAACGGGATTCACGGTGGTCTTGCTCATCTGCGGCTCCTGGTGGTCTGGCCCGGGCACGGGCTGGCAAATCATCAGCAGATATTAGGTGCTCGTGTTTACCCGGTGGCAATCAGGGGTCGCCCGGTGGCGAACGCGACAAGTTGTCGGACCCGCCTGGTCAGTCTGGCAGTGCTTCGTCGCGGCGCGGCGCTTCCTACAATGGGATCGATTCCATCGTTCTGGTCAAACCTAGCTTCCATGCCCGACGAGTATTTAGCCGTCCCCGTGCCCGCCGCCCCCGTCGACCGATGGCCCCGGGCCACCGTGCTGGTGGTCGACGACGAGCCGGGCATGCGCAATTTTCTGGAGAAGACCCTGGCCAGCCGGGTCGGCCAGGTGATGTGCGCCGAATCGGCCGAGTCGGCTGATGCGCTGGTCATGCGCCACCGCTTCGACCTGATCGTGCTGGACATCACGTTGCCTGGCCAGAGCGGCATTGGCTGGCTGCGGGCCCTGCGTGGTCGCGGCTTTGACGGCGAGGTGGTGCTGATCACCGCCTTTGCCGATCTCGACATCGCGATCGAGGCGCTGCGCGCGGGCGCCAGCGATTTCGTGCTCAAGCCCTTCCGGGTGACCCAGATCCTCAATGCCCTGCGCCAGGGCCTGGAGCGGGCCCTGTTGCGGCGCGAGAACTGGGTGTTGCGACGCACATTGCGGCAGCGCACACCGGCGGCCGATGGCCTGGTGGGCCGGTCGATCGCCATGAAGGGCCTGCAGGCGGCGCTGCATCGGGTGGCCGGGGTCGACAGCACGGTGCTGCTCAGCGGGGAGTCCGGCACCGGCAAAGAACTGGCGGCGCTGGCCCTGCACCGCAACAGCGGCCGCGCCGACGGCCCCTTCGTACCGGTGAACTGCGCCACCCTGCTGCCCGACCTGATCGACGGCGAGCTCTTCGGCCAGGCCCCGGGTGGGCAGCGCGAGGGCCGGATCGGGGCGCGCGCCCGCGACGGGCTGTTTGTCTATGCGCAAGGCGGCACCCTGTTCCTGGACGAGATTGGCGAGCTGCCTCTGCCGCAGCAGGCCACCCTGCTGCGGGTGCTGGAGGAGCGCCGTATTCGCCCGGTAGGCAGCGAGCAGGAGATCCCGGTGGACGTGCGCATCGTCGCCGCCACCCACCGCCGCCTGGCCGACGAGGTGGCGGCGGGCCGCTTCCGCACCGACCTGTATTACCGGCTACAGGTGGTGGAGATCAACCTGCCGCCCTTGCGCGCCCACAAGGAGGACATGGCCGACCTGGTGGATCACTTCATCAACACCCTGGCGCCGCACCTGGGGGTGCCCCGGATCGAGGTGACTGCCGACGAACTGCACTACCTGCAGCAGTACGACTGGCCCGGCAACGTGCGCGAGCTGCGCAACCTGATCGAGCGCTCGCTGATCCTCGGTGCGCTCAATGTCTCGGCCCTCTACCAAGGTCTGAACCGCCAGGATGACCGCGCGGCGGGCGGTCGACCGGCCAGTCGGCCGGCCGGAGGGGCGTTACCGGTCACCACCGATCTGCACACGCTGGAGCGGCAGCACATCCTGGCGGTGCTGGAAAGCGTGGCCGGCGACAAGACCCGGGCAGCGCAGCTGCTGGGCATTTCGCGCCGCACGCTCGAGCGCCGCGTGGCCGAATGGGCCTTGGGCGCGTGAACCTGGCCCACCTGCTGGCGCGCGGCGGCCGGCGCCCGCAGCGCTGGTTTGCCGCTTGGCCTATCCGCCGCAAATTGCTGGCGATGGTGTTGCTGCCCTTGCTGGGCGTGCTGCCGCTGCTGAGCCTGGTGCTGCTGGTCTGGGGCAATGCGGCACTGGACCGACTCTTGATCACCAAGGTGCGGTCCGACCTGGCAGTGGCCAATGGCTATTTCGACCGGGTGCTGGGCGAGGTGGCGGCCAGCACCGGCGCGGTGGCCGATTCGCAGGCCTTGCACGCGGCCCTGCTGGCGGCCCATCCGTTCAAGGCCAGCGGGCGCGCGGGGCAGCCAGCCGACCCGGCAGCCCTGCATGCCCTGATGGCGCGCTTCAAGCAGCGCGAGGGCCTGGACTTCGTGCGCCTGCGCGACCCCGCCGGCCGGCTGCTGGCCGCCGATTTCGACGGCGCCGACCCCGCCGCCGGCGCACCGTGGCAGACGCCGACGGCCGGCGGCGGCCGGGCCACTGCGTCCATCGAGGTGCTGGCCCCGGCCGAACAGGGCCTTTTGTCGCCGACGCTGCGTCTGCGGGTGGTGGTGCCCCTGGTGGCCACGCGCAATGCCCAGGCCAGCGACCGTCAGCAAGAAGACCGGGCCATGGTGGTGCGGGCCACTGCACCGGTGCTGTCGGCCGACGGCCAGGTGCTGGCCTGGGTGCAGGCGGGTGTCTTGCTCAACCGCAACCTGCCCTTCATCGACCACATCAATGAAATCGTCTACCCGCAAGGTGCCTTGCCCTTTGGCAGCCGGGGCACTGCGACCTTGTTTCTCGACGATGTGCGCATTTCCACCAATGTGCGTCTGTTCGACAGCCCGGCGGCCATTGCCGGTGGCCGCGCCAGCGGCGGCGAGCAGCGCGCCATCGGCACCCGGGTATCGCTGGCAGTGCGCGATGCGGTGCTGGGCCGGGGCGAAACCTGGCTGGACCGGGCCTTTGTGGTCAATGACTGGTATGTCTCGGCCTACCAGCCACTGGCCGACAGCAGCGGCCGCCGCGTGGGCATGCTGTATGTGGGCTACCTGGAGCGGCCCTTCACGCTGGTGAAGTACGGCGTGCTGGCCGGCATCGGCGCGGTGTTCTTCGGGGTGATGATCGTGGCTGCGCTGCTGGTGTTGCGCTGGGCCCGGTGGATCTTTCGGCCCTTCGAGCAGATGGCCCGGACCATGCGGCAGGTCGAGTCGGGCGCCCTGGCCAGCCGGGTGGGGCCGGTGGACAGTGCGGACGAGATTGGCGCGCTGGCCGGCCACCTGGACCACCTGCTGGACACCATTGCCGACAAGACCGAGGCCTTGCAGCGCTGGAATGCCGAGCTGGATGCCAAGGTGGCCGACCGCACCCGCGCGCTGGAAATGGCCCAGCAGCAGCTGCTGCGAACCGAGAAGATGGCCGCCGTGGGCCAGCTGACCGCCAGCATCGCCCATGAGGTGAACAACCCGATCGCGGTGATCCAGGGCAATCTGGACTTGATGCGCGAACTGCTGGGCCCGCAGGCCCGGCCGGTGCTGGCCGAGCTGAGGCTGATGGACGAGCAGGTCGAGCGGATGCGCCTGATCGTCACCAAGCTGCTGCAGTTTGCCCGGCCCAACGAGTTTGCGGGCTATGTCGAGGCAGTGGCACCGGCGCGTGCGCTGGAAGATTGCCTGGTGCTCACCAATCACCTGTTGTCGCGCACCCGCATCACCATCCGGCGCGACTTTGGCACCCGGCGCCAGGTCCAGATAAACCGGCAGGAACTGCAGCAAGTGCTGGTCAACCTGATGGTCAATGCCATCCAGGCCATGCCCGAGGGTGGTGAGCTGATGCTGGCAACGGCCGACTGGACCGCAGCTGACGGCCGTCCCGGCCTGCGCATCGAGGTGGCCGATACCGGCCCCGGACTGGCCGACGCGTTGATCGGTGAACTGTTCAAACCCTTTGTCACCCGCAAGCAGGACGGCACCGGCCTAGGCCTGTGGATCAGCCGCAGCATCGTCGAGCGCTACGGCGGCGATATCCAGGCCCGCAATCGCCCTGGCGGCCAGGGCAGTGGCGCGGTGATGGCGGTTTTGCTGCGCTGCGATCCGGCGCCGGCCCTGACTTAACGCGCCAGCGCGAACGCCTGGCG
>JAYUQJ010000103.1:0-4868 GCA_043756825.1 Betaproteobacteria bacterium
CTCGGGTCAGGGTCTTTACGACATGGACCTGGAGACCGGCGATGTCATCGTCAACGATGCGTTCGCCCGCATGCTGGGCCATGACCCGGCACAGTTTCGCGAGACCCTGGCCGCCGGGAAGGACCGACTCCACCCGGATGACCGCGAGCGGGTGGTGCGCGCCCTGGACGCCTACCTCGCCGGCGAACAGCCTGATTACAAGGTGGAGTTCCGCCAGCAAAGCGCCGACGGCAGCTGGAAGTGGATCCTGTCCATGGGTTGCGTGGTCGAGCCGTCGGCGCCCGGACAGCGCCGGCGCCTGCTGGGTATCCGCACCGATCTGACCGAACGCAAGCAGGCCGAGCACGAGCGCGAGCAACTGCTGGGCCGGCTGGAGCGGGCCGAAACGATCACCCGCATGGGCAGCTGGGAGCAGGACCTGGTCAGCGGCGCGGTGTGGTGGTCGAACCAGATGCTCGCCCTGTTCGGCTTGGGCGCCGGTGAGGCACCGCCCGTCGACCTGCGCCATCTGCACCCCGAAGACCGCCAGGCCGCGCTGCAGACCCTGCAGCAGGCGGTGGCGCTGCGCCAACCGCAGCGGGTGCTGGTGCGCAGCAACCCCAAGCGCGGGCCGCTGCGCTGGTTCAGCGCCAGCGGCCAATGCGAGCTGGACGCGCAGGGTCAGCCACGCAGGCTGTCGGGCACCTTGATCGATGTCACGGCGCTGAAACAGGCCGAACAGGCGCTGCTGCTGGCCAATCGCGAGCTGGAGCCGCGGGTGGCAGAGCGCACCCGCCAGGTCGCCGACAGCGAGCGGCGCTATCGGCGCATCTTCGAGTCGGTGCCGGTGTCGATCATGCAGCAGGACTGGTCGGCGGCCATCGGGATGCTGGCGCCGCTGCGCCAGGTACCGGCGGGTGAGCGTCGGGCCTGGCTCGCCGAGCGTCCGGCCTGGCTGGCGCGCTGCCTGGGCAGCATCGGCGTGGTCGGAATGAACCCGATGGCGCACCAGCTCTACGGCACCCCCGATGACGACAAGGTGTTTACCACTCTGGCCGATGTGTTTGCCCAGAACGGCTGCCAGGATGGTTTTATCGACGAGTTGCTGGCCTTGGCCGCCGGTGAGCGGCGCTTCAGCGGCACCCGGTCGTTACGCCGACCCGATGGCACGCTGGCCGAGGTGCTGGTCTCGATGGCCCTGCCGGGGCCGGATGAGCGCGACGGCGCGGTGCTGGTCAGCATTGCCGACATCACCGAGATCCAGCGTCTGAGCGCGGCACTGGACGCCAGCCTGGCCCGCATCACCCGTGTCAACCGCGAGCTGGAGACCTTCACCTACTCGGTCTCGCATGACCTGAAGGCGCCGTTGCGCGGCCTCGACGGCTACAGCCGGTTGTTGCTGCGTCACCATGCCCAGGCGCTCGACGAAGAGGGCCGCGGGTTCCTGCGCAATATCCACACCGCTACCCTGCAGATGGGCCGGCTGATCGACGACCTGCTGGCCTATTCGCGGCTGGAGCGCCAGCCCCAGGCGCTGACGCGCCTGCCCTTGGCGCCGGTGGTGGCGCATGTACTGGCGGGCTTTGGCGATGAGCTTGCCCGGCGCAAGATCACGCCCGGCCGTGCGCGCCGATGCCGCCGGTCTGACCCTGGCGCTGCGCAACCTGATGGACAAGGCGCTGAAATTCAGCGGGCGGTCGGCCCAGCCGCAAATCACCATCCGGGCCCAGGTGACCGACACTGCGGTGCTGCTGTCTGTGCAGGACAACGGCATCGGCTTTGACATGAAGCTCCACGACCGCATCTTCCAGATCTTCCAGCGCCTGCAGCGTGCCGACGACTTTCCCGGCACCGGGGTCGGCCTGGCCATCGTCACCAAGGCCATGGAGCGCATGGGCGGGCGTTGCTGGGCCGACAGCGTGCCGGGCCAGGGCGCCACCTTCCATCTGCAGTTCCCGGTGGCAAGCTGACATGCCGCAGCGGGCCCCATCGCCATCCCACACCGAGGTTTTCCCATGAAGTTGTTGTATGTGGAGGACAACCCGGTCGATGTCGATCTGGTGCGGCGGGCGCTGCGCGACCGGCTGTCAGACTGGCATTTGCGGGTGGCGGGCGATCTGGCCGAGGCGCGCCGGCTAGTCGCCAGCGAGGGCCCCTGGGATCTGCTGTTGATCGACCTGGGCCTGCCCGACGGCAGCGGGCTGGACTTGGTGCGTGAGCTGCGCGAGCAGGCCTTGCCGCTGGCGCTGGTGGCGCTCACCGGCCAGGGCGACCAGGACCTGGCGGTGGCCGCGCTCAAGGCCGGCGCCAACGACTACGTTGTCAAGACCTTGTCCTTTGGCGACCGCCTGCCCACTACCCTGCTGGCCGCAGTGCAGCGCTTTGCCGAGCAGCAAAGCCTGCAGCAACGGGGCCTGCGGGTGCTGTATGCCGAGCCGCATGCCGTGGACGCCGACCTGACCCGGCGTCATCTCGAGCGCTATGCGCCGCATATCCGCATCGAGAGGGTCGCCGATTCCGTCCACCTGCTGGCGCGCCTGCCGCTGCGCCAGAGCGATGCCTGCCCTTTCGATGTGCTGTTGCTGGACTACCGCTTGCACCCCGACAGTGGCCTGGACATCCTCAAGCGGCTGCGTGAGGACCGTGGCCTGGACCTGCCGGTGGTGGTAGTCACTGGACAGGGCAGCGAGGACATTGCGGTCGAGTCGCTGCGCATGGGTGGCACCGACTACCTGGTCAAGCACAGCAACTACCTGTTCGGCTTGCCGCTGGCGCTGGAGAACGCCTTCCACCGGGTCGGCATCGAGCGCGAGCGGGCACTGCTGCGCCAGTCCGAAGACCGGCTGCAGCGCCTGAACGCCGAGTTGGAAGAGCGCGTGCGCCTGCGTACCGCCGAGTTGGAGCAGGCACGTGACGATGCCCAGCAGGCCAACCGTGCCAAGACCGGCTTCCTGTCCAACATGAGCCACGAGCTGCGCACCCCGATGAATGCGGTGATGGGCTTTGCCCATCTGCTGGCGACCGACCCGCGCGAGCCCCTGAGCGAGCGCCAGCGTGGCTATGCCCAGAATATCGCGCGCGCCGGCGAGCACCTGATGGGCCTGATCAATGAGTTGCTCGACCTGGCCCGCATCGAGGCCGGCAAACTGCAGATCGATCCGCAGGCGGTCGACCTGCTGCCCCTGCTGGCCGACTGCCAGCGGCTGGTAGCGCTGGAAGCCGCCGAGCAAGGCGTGGTCCTGGTCGAACTGCTGGCTGACCACGCCGCCCCCCAGGGCTGGGCGGTGCGCGCCGATCCCAAGCGGGTGGTGCAGGTGGTGGTGAACCTGCTGAGCAATGCCATCAAGTACAACCGGCGCGGCGGCCAGGTCAGGCTGCGGCTAGAGGACGAAGGCCCCCAGGTACGCCTGGTGGTGCAGGACACCGGCCGCGGTCTCAGCGTCGAGCAGCAGGCGCGCCTGTTCCAGCCCTTCGAGCGTGCCGGGGCCGAGCAATCCGGCATCCAGGGATCGGGCATCGGCCTGGCGCTCAGCCGTCGCATGGCCGAGCTGATGGGCGGCGAACTGGGCCTGGACAGCGTGCCGGAACAGGGCAGCCAGTTCTGGCTGCGCCTGCCAAGAATTCAACCCACCCCAGGAGCCACCTCATGACTGCCCCACTGCCCGCCACCGGCCTGCAATTGCGTTCGACCCTGCTGCCCGAGGGCCGGCTGGAACTGCGCCTGCTGCCGGTGCCGCTGCCCACGCCCGGGCCGGACGAGGTGCTGATCCGCATCGAGGCCACGCCGATCAACCCGTCTGACATCGGCCTGCTGCTGGGCGCCGCCGACCTGGGCCAGTTGCAGGCCGCCGGCACACCCACCGACCCGGTGCTGACCGCGCCGGTGCCCGAAGCGGCAATGCGGGGCATGGCGGCGCGCGCCGGCCAATCGCTGCCAGTGGGCAACGAGGGCGCCGGGGTGGTGGTTGCCGCCGGTGCCTCGGCCGCCGCCCAGGCCTTGCTGGGCCGTACCGTGGCAGTCATCGGCGGGGCGATGTATGCCCAGTACCGCTGCATGGCTGCGGCCCAGTGCCTGCTGCTGCCCGAGGACGCCAGCGCGGCCGAGGGTGCGTCCTGTTTTGTCAACCCGCTCACCGCCTTGGGCATGGTCGAGACGATGCGGCGCGAGGGCCATACCGCGCTGGTGCACACTGCCGCCGCGTCCAACCTGGGCCAGATGCTGAACAGGATCTGCCTGAAGGACGGCGTTGCGCTGGTCAATGTCGTGCGCAAGCCCGAGCAGGCAGCGCTGCTGCGTGGCCAGGGCGCCCGGCATGTCTGCGACGCCTCGCAGCCCGGCTTTGTCGGTGAGCTGACCGACGCCCTGGCGGCCACCGGCGCCACCATCGCCTTCGACGCCACTGGCGGTGGCAAGCTGGCGGGCCAGATCCTGGGCGGCATGGAGGCTGCACTCAACCGCAGTGCCAGCGAATACAGCCGCTATGGGTCCGCCACCCACAAGCAGGTCTACCTCTACGGCATGCTCGACACCGGGCCGACGGTGTTCAACCGCAACTTCGGCATGGCCTGGGGCGTGGGCGGCTGGTTGCTGTTTCCCTTCCTGCAGAAGATCGGGCCGGCGGCGGCGCAGGCCTTGCGCCAGCGCGTGGCGGCCGAGCTGAAGACCACCTTCGCCAGCCAATACGCCCACGTGATCTCGCTGGCCCAGGTGCTGGACCCGGCCGTGGCGGCGGCCTATGCCCAGCGCGCCACGGGCGCCAAGTACCTGATCAACCCGGCTGGCTGAGCGAACCGTTCGCAGCGCCCCGGCCTGCCGGACACGGCGGTCCCGGACCGGGATCGCAGCCGGTGCTGCCCGCGCCGGGCCCCGGTAATCTGAAGCTGGGGGG
>JAYUQJ010000104.1:0-14104 GCA_043756825.1 Betaproteobacteria bacterium
ACATCGGGGCAGCTGGCCTGCGCCGGGGGCTGCAGATCATTGCGCCCGAACCCCACCGCAAGCTTTCCGCAAAGCTCAGCGTCTTCGAGAAAGCTCATGACTATAACAGCTTCGGTGTTCCTCACCAGCAAGGGGCTGCCGAAAATCGCCGCCGTGGTGATCGCCGGCGCGGGCTTGACCACCGCATAGCGCTGCGCCGGCAGTGCCGACGCCGGCAAGGGGCTGAGGCGCTCGCCGATGCCCTCGACGAAGGCATTGCGCCCGCCCACGAAAAACGGCACGTCGGCGCCCAACTGCAATGCGATGGGCAGCAAACGCTCGCGCGGCCAGTGCAGACCCCAGAGCCGATTCAGGGCCAGCAGGGTGCTGGCTGCGTCCGAGCTGCCACCGCCCAGGCCGGCGCCCCAGGGCACCCGCTTGAGGATGGACAGGTCCGCGCCCAGCGGGGTGGCGCTGGCGGTTTGCAGCGCGCGGGCAGCGCGCAGGCACAGGTCGTCGTCTGGCAAGGCCGGGCCCAGATCGTGGCGGCGCAAGCGGCCGTCGCTGCGGCGCTCGAAGTGCAGGGTGTCGCACCAGTCGATCAGCACAAACACCGACTGCAGCAAGTGGTAGCCATCGGCGCGCCGGCCCACCACATGCAAGAACAGGTTCAACTTGGCCGGGGCCGGCACATCGTGAATAGCCTTCAGGCTCACCGGGCCGACCCCTTGCGCTGCGCTGCGGCAAGGGTCCGGTCGGCGCTGCCGGGCTGGGGCTTCATGAGGCCGGGTCCAGCCGGATGCGCACCGTCACCACCGGAGGTGCGAGGCGCCGTGCCTCCAGCAGACCCTCACCCCATTGGCCCAGACTGATGCGCCAACCCAGTTGATCGAAGCCGGGCTGGGCGTCATCGCGCGCGCTGCTGGGCGCCCCGGGCCAGGGCCGACCCCGCAGCCAGTCGAACAATGCGGCCATCGGCAAGGGCTCGCCCAGGGCTGCGGCGGCCAGTGAATCCAGGTCCGGGTAGACCGTCTCGCGGCCGGCGCTGGCCAGCACCGCCTGCCCGCCCGACCAACGCGCCTGCGCGGCGGTGGTGCCCAGCGGGCCGCTCAGGCGCAACTCGCCCTGCTGGGGGTCGCCCTGCAGTTCGAATCCGGCGCTGATCGACCGCTCGGGCTGGCCCTCGACCCGCAGGGCCATCCGACCCGCCAGCAGGGTGTCGCCGGTGGGCAGGGGCGGCGCCAGCGCCGCGCAACCCGCCATCACGGCCAGCACCAGCGCCATGCCAACCTGGCGCCCGTCCCGGCCTGCCGACCGAAGCCAGCCGGTCAAAGATCGACCTTCAGGCGTGCCAGCGTCTCGCGCAGCACCTCATTGGCCGCGTCGCGGCCGCGCGCGTCCTGCCAGACCGCGCGCGCCTCGTCGCGCCGGCCGGTAGCCCAGAGCACCTCGCCCAGGTGGGCGCCGATCTCGGTGTCGGGGCGGGCGGCATGGGCCTGGCGCAGCAAGCGCAGCGCCTCCTCGCGGTTGCCCAGCCGGAATTCGACCCAGCCCAGGCTGTCCGTGATGAAAGGGTCGCCGGGCGCGAACTGCAAGGCCCGCAACACCAACTCGCGCGCTTCGGTCAGCCGCACGCCCCGGTCGGCCAGGGAGTAGCCGAGCGCATTGTGGGCATGCGGATGCTCGGGCTTGAGCGCGATCACACGCCGCAGCAAGCGCTCCATGTCATCCCAGCGCTCGAGCTTGTCTTCGATCATCGCCTGCTCGTAGACCAGTTCCACGTCGTCGGCGAAGCGCCGGCTGGCTTCGGCCAGCACCTCGGCGGCGTCCCTCCAGCGCTTGACGTCGCGCAGCACCTGGGCCTCGGCCACCAATTTGGCGCGGGCATCGTCACCGCTGCGCTCGGGCACCGCCTGGATCAGCGCGCGCGCTTCCAAGATCCTGCCCTGGCGCGCCAGCAGGGACGCCCGGCGGGTCTGCACCTCCAGCGCCCGCTGCGGGTTGTCCACCTTGGCCAGGTAGCGCTCGGCCGCCTTGGCGTCACCGCGCTGCTCGGCCGCCTGGGCCAGCAACAGCCAGGCCTGGGTCAGGTTGCGCGCGGCAGAGGTCTCGCCGGCCGGCGCCTCATCGTCGTCATCGGCACGGCGTTCTGCGGCCGGCTCGGGTGCCGGCGTCTCCGCGCCCGGTGCCGAGGCCAGTTCAACAAACTTCAGCAACGACGCCTCGGCCGCCGCGGGCTGCTTCAGGTCCAGCTGCAAGGCGCCCAGGGTCAGCCAGGGTTCAGCCAGGGTCGGGCGGTCCTGGGTCAGGCGTTCGAGCTGGCGGGTGGCGTCGGCATAGCGCTGCGACTGGGCCAGCAGCCGCACATAGGCCAGGCGCAGCGCAGGCTCGGCGTCGGCCCGGGCCAGATAGTCGGTGACCAGCGCTTCGGCCGCAGGGCTGCCCGGCAACATTTCCAGGGCCAGCAGCAACGGGCCCGGTGCAACCGGATCGGCCTGCTGGGCCGCCTTGGCCAGGCCCAGGGCCTGGGGCAGGTTGCCGGCGGCCAGGTGCATCCGACCCAGGCTGACCCGGCTGGCGACGGCCGTGCCGGGGCTGTCGAGGTAGGGCAGCACCAGCTTGCCGACCAGCACCAGAGCGCGCTGCCGATCGGACTGGCCCTGCAACATCCGGGGCAGGCTGGCCAGCAGGCCCGGTCGCTCCATCACCGGCAAGGCCGCCAACCAGCCCGCCATCGGCAGCGTGGCGTCTTCGAGGCGGTTGAGCGCCAGCAGAATCTGGGCCTCGTAGCGCTGGGCCGCCAGCGACTGGGGCAGGGCCTGGCGCCAGGCGCGCACGGCGTCCAGGGCCTGCTCGCCGGCCCGGGCCTGCAGCGCGACTTCAACCGCACGCTGGAACAGCGCCTCGTCGCGCTTGCTGCGGGCGGCGTCCAGGATCACGCCAAAGGCATTGCCGGCACGGCCGGCGCCCAGTTCAAGTTCGCCAAACAAGAGCTGGTAGAACAACAGGGCATCCATCGACGAGTTCTCGATGGCCGGTGGGGCGGCGGGTGGCGACGGCGCGGCCGGCTGGGCCCAGGCCAGGGAACAGCTCCAGGCCAGCGACAACAGGCCCAGGCGCCAGCCGGGCGAACGGGCGCCAACGGGGCGGACTGCATAGCGGGCTGCAAGGCCGGACATGGAAACTCCTGGAGAAGTGCGCGCCCGAAACCGGGCTGCCGCCCGCACCGGGCGCGCGACGCGCCGCCGCCAGCAGGGCTGGCGGCGGGATTCTAGGTGTCGCCCATAATTCCCCCTGATGCCTGAATTGCCTGAAGTCGAAGTCACCCGTGCCAGCCTGGCCGACCGCCTGGAGGGGGCCCGCGTGCTGGGCCTGGGCCTGGGCAAACCCCTGCGCTGGCCCTTGGGTTGCGACGCCGGGCAATTGATCGGGCGACAGGTGGGCCGCCTGCTAAGGCGCGGCAAATACCTGTGGATGCCCTTGCGGCCCGCGCCAGGCCAGAGCCATCCCGACGGCGGGCTGCTGCTGCACCTGGGCATGTCGGGTTCGCTGCGGCTGGAAGCCGGCGCTCGGGCAGCCGGGCCGCATGACCACTTCGACCTGGCCACCAGCCGCGGCCTGCTGCGCCTGACCGACCCGCGCCGTTTTGGCGCCGTGCTGTGGTCCGGCGCCCTGGCACAAGATCCGGCGGCCAGACTGCTGGCGCGCCTGGGCCTGGAGCCCTTCGACCCGGCCCTGACCCCGCTGCGCCTTTACGCCGCCCTGCAGGCCCGCAGGGTGGCCCTGAAGACTGCCCTGCTGGCCGGAGACATCGTCGTGGGCGCGGGCAATATCTATGCCAGCGAGGCCCTGCACCGCGCTGGAATCGACCCCCGCCTGCGCAGCGACAAACTCAGCAAGCCACGCACCGCGCTGCTGCTGGCCGCCCTGCGCCAGACCCTGGCCAGGGCGATCGAGCTGGGCGGGTCGACGTTGCGTGACTTTCGCGACGCGCATGGCATCAGTGGTGCCTTCCAGGACGAAGCCTTGGTATACGGCCGCGAGGGCCAGGATTGCGCGCGTTGTGGTGGCACGGTGCGGCGCGTCGTGCAAGGCCAGCGCGCCACCTACTTTTGCGCGGGCTGCCAGCGGCGTTAATTTGTCACGCCTTGTGACAAGAAAGTGTCAGCACTTGTTTCGCCCGGCGCGCGCAGCCGATTGCCGCCGCTAGGATTCCGGGTTCTGGTCGCTATCTGCCCGCCATGACATCCGCCCTGCTCTTCAGCCTCGACTCGCGCGCCGCCTGGCGCCGCGCGCTCGATCGGGGTATCGAACAGATATGCCGCCTGCTCGACGACAGCAAGCTGCTCGATGCCTCGGCCCAGGCGCTGGCCGCATCGGTGCGGCAAAGGCTGGGGTCGGACCGGCTGGTGCTGGCCTTTGTCGCCGAGTTCTCGCGCGGCAAATCCGAGTTGATCAATGCGCTGTTCTTCGCCGACACCGGGCGCCGCGTGCTGCCGGCCACGCCCGGACGCACCACGATGTGCCCGGTAGAGCTGGCCTGGGACCCCAACCAGGCGGCACAGCTGTCCTTGTTGCCCATCGCCACCCGCAGCAGTGGCCAGACCCTGGCCGCGCTGCGCGATCAGCCGGGGCTCTGGCAGCAACGGCCGCTGGCGCCCGGCGACGCTGCGGCCATGGCCGAAACCCTGCAATGCGTGGTGCAGACCTTGCGCGTGCCGGTGGACGAGGCGCGCGCGCTGGGCCTATGGAATGACGAGCATCCCGATGACAACCCGCCGCGCGACGAGAACGATCTGGTCGAGGTACCGGCCTGGCGCCATGCGCTGATCAACTACCCGCACCCCTTGCTCAAGCGCGGCCTGGTGGTGCTGGACACGCCCGGACTGAACGCCATCGGCACCGAGCCCGAGTTGACGCTGGCGCTGCTGCCATCGGCCCATGCGACGGTCTTCGTGCTGGCCGCCGATACCGGGGTGACACGCTCCGACCTGGCGGTCTGGCGCGACCACCTCGGCGACCGCGGCTGCGAGCGCTTCGTGGTGCTCAACAAGATCGATACCCTGGCCGATCCCTTGCTGAGCGCCGCCCAGATCGAGGCCCAGGTAGCGCAGCAATGCGCGCAGGTGGCCGAAACCCTCGGGGTGGACTTGGCCCGGGTGTTTCCGCTGTCGGCCCGGCTGGGCCTGACGGCACGGGTACGAGGCGACGAGGCCGGCCTGGCCGCCAGTCGCCTGCCGGCACTGGAACAAGCCTTGCAATCCCACCTCTTGCCCCAGCGCAATCGCGTCGTGGGGCGGATGGTCGAGGACGGCGCGCTGATGCTGCACAGCGCCGCCCAGCGGCGCCTGGACGACCGCCAGCGCCAGGTGGCCGAGCAATTGGCCGAAATGCACGGGCTGCGCGGAAAAAGCGCGGCTCGGCTCAAGCTGATGAGCAATCGCCTGGTCGCCGAAGGTGTCGAGTTCGAGGGCTGCGCACCGCGCCTGGCCGCACTGCGCTCGGTGCTGGTGCGTGAATTGCAAGTCGTGATGGACGGGCTGAGCAGCCATGCCGTACGTCAGGCGGTGCTGCGGATGCAGGCCCAAAGCGATGCGAGTTTCTTCAAGTTGGGTGCGGCCCGTGCCTTTGCCAACCTGAGCCAGGAGCTGCAGGCCCTGGTCTTGCAGGCCGGGCAGCGCGCCGACGAGTTGCAACAGCTTCTGGTGTCCAGCCAGAACAGCCTGAACGCTGAGTTCGGCTTTGCGCTGGCGCTCTCGCCCCGGCCCCGATTGGACAAGTTCGAGCAGGAGCTCCAGCGCATCGACGAGGGCTATGGCCGCTATGTCAGCGTCACCCAGGTCTGGCGCCTGGCCCAGCCCGGCTTCATGGACCGCTTCGCACAGATGCTGCTGTCGCGCTTGCGGGTGGTGTTCGACGGCGTGGCGAACGAGATCGAAATGTGGGCCAAGTCGGCCAGCAACCAGCTCGACGACCAGCTGCGCGAGCGGCGCCGCGCGGTGCTGCAAAGGCGCGATGCCCATGAGCGCATCCGCGCTGCCGAGGGGGGCCTGGACGAAAACATCCAGGCCCTGCAGGCCCAGCATGACGACCTGAAACAGCTGGTCGGGCGCATTGCAGCCCAGGTCGATGCGCTCTGCCGCCTGGCCGCCTGCCCACCGGTGATCGACGCCAGCGGCCGCCCTGCGCACCTGCAACTGGTGCCGCCCCAGCCCGCAGCCGCCACCGCCCGCGTGGTGGCATGAGGCCGGGCGCCGGCGCTGCGCCATCCAGCCTGGCTGAACTGCTGACCACCTGGCAGCGCCAGCATGGCCGGCATGCCCTGCCTTGGGTGGGCAGCCGCGACCCCTACCGGGTCTGGCTGTCGGAAATCATGCTGCAGCAGACCCAGGTGACGACCGTGATGGCCTACTACGGGCGCTTCCTGGCCCGATTTCCCGACGTGACCGCGCTGGCCGCAGCGCACCAGGACCAGGTGCTGGCGCTGTGGAGCGGCCTGGGCTACTACAGCCGGGCGCGTAATCTGCACCGCTGCGCCCAGGTGGTGGTGCAGCAGCACGCGGGCCGCTTTCCGCGCAGCAGCACCGCGCTGGCCTTGCTGCCGGGTATCGGCCGGTCGACCGCGGCGGCCATCGCTGCCTTCTGCTTCGGAGAGCGCTGCGCGATCCTGGACGGCAATGTCAAGCGGGTGCTGACGCGGGCCCTGGGCTTTGGCGGTGACCTGGCCCAGTCCGGCCACGAAAAGACCCTGTGGGCCCATGCCGAGGCGCTGCTGCCCGAGCGCGGCATCGAGGCCTACACCCAGGGCCTGATGGACCTGGGCGCCTCGGTCTGCAGCCGCAGCAAGCCGGCCTGTGTTGCCTGCCCCCTGGCTGGCCTGTGCGTCGCCCGCGCCGAAGGCCGGCCCGAGGCCTACCCGGTGAAGACCCGCAAGCTCAAGCGCAGCCGGCGGGCCCATGCGCTGTTGTGGCTGGACCACCAGGACAAGGTCTGGCTGGTGCAGCGGCCACAAACCGGGGTCTGGGCCGGCTTGTGGACCTTGCCCGAATTCGAGGCCATCGACGCACTCCAGGTGCTGGCCGAGCAGGCCGACTGGCCCGGTGTAGGGCGGCGCTTGCCCGCCATCCAGCATGCCCTGACCCATTTCGACTGGACCTTGTCGCCCTGCCACTGGCCCTTGCCCGCAAGGCTGAGTACGGCGCAGCGCCAGCGGCTGGAGGCCAGCCTGCCGGCCGGGCGTTGGGTCGGTCGCCAGGCGGCCCTGGACCTGGGTCTGCCGGCGCCGGTGCGCCGTTTGCTGGAGGCCGGCGTGCCGCCCGGCTGAAGCGGCCGGGTGCGGCCCGGGCCGGATATCAGATCACGCCCTTGCTGCGCAAAAACTCATCCACCAGCTTCAGGCGCAGCGCCGGCTCGTCCAGCACCATCAAGCGGTACTTGGCCGCCTGCGATATCGGCAGGATCTCGCACCAGCGGTTGGCCACCCAACCGGCATCGTCCAGCAAGTAGGGCTTGGCGAAGGGATGCTGGTTTTGGGCTGCCAGCGAGTCGATCGCCAGGCCCAGGGCCTTGGCAGCCTGGGCCAGGCTGTGCGGCACTGGCGCGGCGGTATCGGCAGCGCCGACCTGCGCGTCGGCCAGCCAGAGGCCGTCGTCGCGCTGTTTCGGCTTGCCCAGCAACACCCTTTGGCCGCCCAGGCAGCGCACCAACAGGATGCCGGGCTGCTCGGCATCCACTTCCTGCAGGTGGGCCAGCACCGCTGTCGTCTCGAACGAGGTGCGCGGTACATCGCTGCGCACCTCGCTGCCCTGGCGGATGCTGGCCACCGCAAACGGTGCGCCACTGCGCAGGCAATGGCTGATCAGGTCGAGGTAGCGGACTTCGAAGACCTTGAGGTGCAACTGCCCGCCGGGGAACAGCACCGTCTGCAGCGGAAACAGCCGAAGCTGGGGCCAAGCCGTGCCCGCCCCTGAACCCGGCGGCGGTGAGATGGTGGCGCTCAATCGAAGGCGTCCAGTTCACGGTGCCGCAACACGGTGGCACCGTGGTCGGCGAAGCGCCGGCCGAGTTGCTCGACCATATAGACCGAGCGGTGCTGCCCGCCCGTGCAGCCGATGGCCACCGTGACATAGCCGCGCTGGTCCATGGCCAGCGCGGGCAGCCAGCGCCGCACAAAGGTCTCGATCTGGCCCAGCATCTCGGCGGCCTCGAGTTGCTCGTCCAGAAACTCGGCCACCAGGGCGTCGCGGCCCGACAGCGGGCGCAGCTCGCGGATGTAGTAGGGGTTGGGCAGCACCCGCACGTCGAACACATAGTCGGCGTCCAGCGGCACGCCGTACTTGAAGGCAAAGCTCTCGAAGACCAAGGTCAGGCGGCCGGTCGAAGTGGCTACCAGGTCACGCACATGGCTGCGCAGGCCCGCCGGGCGCAGGGTGCTGGTGTCGATGACGGTGGAAACCTCGCGCAGTTCGGCCAGCATCAGGCGCTCGAGCTCGATGGCCTCGATCAGCGCATGTTGACCGCTGCCGGTTTCGGGTTGGCTCAGGGGATGGGGGCGCCGCGTCTCGGAGTAGCGCCGCACCAGGGTGTCGGTGCTGGCATCCAGGAACAGCGGGCGAATCGATACCCCGTCGGCGCGCAACTCGTTGATCAGCGGCACCAGGCCGGGCAGCGAGCTGGCGGTTCGCACATCCACCGCGATCGCCACCCTCTGCGTATAGCGCGGCTGGGCCAGGCGCATGTACTCGCGCAGCAACTCGGGCGGCAGGTTGTCGACGCAGAAGAAGCCGGTGTCCTCCAAGGCATGCAGCGCCACCGATTTGCCCGATCCCGAAATGCCGGTGATCAACACCAGCTCTCGCACCGCCGGGTGCAGGGTCTGAGCGGCGGGGTCGGGTGGCGTGGTCATGCCTTGCTGCGGCGTCGGCCGGGTTGGGTGCGGGGTTCAGGCGCGGCCGACCTGTCCGCCTGCAATACGGATTGGGCCAGCATCGCCTGGGCATGTGCCAGGCTGGTGCCGGCCAGGCGCTCACCGCCCAGCATGCGGGCCACTTCGGCCACGCGGGCCTCGCCCTGCACCGGCAGCACGGTGCTGGTGGTGTGGCCATCGGCCTGCAGGGCCTTGCTGACCAGGTAATGGTGATCGGCGCAGGCCGCTACCTGGGCCAGGTGGGTGACCGCCAGCACCTGACGCTGGCCGCCCAGCTGCTTCATCAAGGCGCCCACGGTGTCACCCACCGCGCCGCCGATGCCGGCGTCGATCTCGTCAAAGATCAGCGTGCCGGCACCGCCCGCCTGGCCCTGGTTGACGGTGGTGATGGCGATCGCCAGCGCCAGCCGCGACAGCTCGCCGCCCGAGGCCACCCGCGCCAGCGGCCGGGGCGTGCTGCCGGCATGACCGGCCACCAGGAATTCGACCGCCTCCAGGCCCTGCGACTGGGCCTGTGCCAGCGGCGGCAGGCCGATCTCGAAGCTGCCGCCGCCCAGCCCCAGGCCCTGCATCAGCTGGGTCACGGCCGCCGCCAGCGGGCCGGCGGCGGCTGCACGCGCCGCACTGACCCGGCGCGCTTCCACCAGGAACAGCGCATCGGCCTGGGCCAGGGCGGCCTCCAAGGCCTGGCTGTCGGTGGCGGCGTCCAGCGCCGCAAGTTCACCACGCCACTGCAGCAGCAAGGCAGCCAATTGCTCGGGCGGGCGCCGGTAGCGCCGGGCCAGGCCCATCCAGGCCGACATGCGCTGGTCCAGCTCGGCCAGCCGGTCGGGATCGAGGTCGGCGCGGCCCAGGTAGGACTGCAGCGAACGTGCGCCATCCTGCAGCAGGGCCAGGGCGCCGTTCAAGGCCTCCAGGATCGGGTCGATGCGGCCGGGGTCGTGATCGGCCACGCTTTGCAGGGCGTCCAACGCACGGCCGGTCAAGCCTTCGGCGTTGTGGGGTTCGGCGTCGGCCACGGCCTCCAGGGCGGCGCGGGCGCCGTCGATCAGGGCCTGGGCATGGGCCAGGCGCTGGTGTTCGGCGGTGAGCGCAGCCCACTCACCCTCGGACGGACCCAGCCTGTCCAGCTCGTTGATCTGCCAGGCAAGGCGCTCACGCTCGCGCAGCGCCTCATCGGCACGCTCACGGCAACGGGCCAGCGCATCGGCAGCCGCCTTGCGCGCGCCGAACAAGGCCACCAAGGGGCGGGTGTCCAGCCCGGCCTGGATGTCAAGCAGCTCGCGGGTGGCGGCCGGGCGGGTGAGGCTCTGCCAGGCATGCTGGCCGTGGATGTCGAGCAGGTGGTCGGCCGCCTCGCGCAGCTGCGCCACGGTGGCCGGGCTGCCATTGATCCAGGCCCGGCTGCGGCCCTGGGCGTCGACCGCCCGGCGCAACAGCAAGTTGGCGTCGTCGGCGCCAAAGCCGGCCTCGTCCAGCCAGGGCTGCAATGCCGGCGGGGTGTCGAACTCGGCCGTCACCTCGGCGCGGGCCGCACCCTCGCGCACCACCCCGGCATCGCCCCGGCTGCCCAGCGCCAACTGCAGCGCATCCACCAGGATGGATTTGCCGGCGCCGGTCTCGCCGGTCAGCACCGAGAAGCCGGCGTGAAACTCCAGTTCCAGCGTGGGCACGATCACGAAATCGCGCAGGGCCAGGCGACGCAGCATCTCAGCCCCTGCTGCGCGCTGCGCGGAAGGCGCCCCGGGCGGCGATCACACCACACCCTCGTACCAACGCAATTTGCGCCGCAGGGTGGCGTAATAGCTCCAGCCCCGGGGGTGCAGGAAACGCACCTTGTGGGCCGAGCGCTGCACCCGGATCTGGTCGCCATGCAAGAGGCTGGCCAGGCCCTGCATGTCGAAATTGGCCGACGCGTCCCGACCTGCCACCACCGTGATGCGCACCGGCGCGGTGTCTGGCAGCACGATGGGCCGGTTGCTCAAGGTATGCGAGGCGATGGGCACCAGCACCCAGCCAGCGATGCTGGGATGCAGGATGGGCCCGCCGGCCGACAAGGAATAAGCGGTGGACCCGGTGGGCGACGCCACGATCAGGCCGTCGGCCCGCAAATTGGCCACGAATTCGTCGCCGATGTCCACCCGCAACTCGACCATGCTGGCGGTGGCGCCCCGGCTGACCACCACATCGTTCATCGAAAGGCCTTCGAAGATGCATTCGCCATCGCGCCAGACCTCGCCTTCGATCATGGCCCGGGAGTCTTCCTCGTAGTCGCCTGCGATCAGCGGCGCCAGGGCCTCGCGGTACTGGCCGATGGGCACGTCGGTGATGAAACCCAGGCGACCCTGGTTGATGCCCACCACCGGCAGATTGAAGCGCGCCAGCTTGCGGGCAATGCCCAGCATGGTGCCGTCACCGCCCACTACCACCGCCAGATCGCAGCGCTGGCCGATCTGGTCCAGCGTGAGCGCATCGAAATCGGTGACCCCGGTGCTGAGTGCGGTCTGGTGCTCAAACGATACTTCCAGACCCTGATGCACCAGAAAGTGGCCGATTTCTTCCAGCAGCTGGCGTATGCCGTCAGCCTGGTACTTGCCGACCAGCGCTGCATGTTGGAATCGACGGGGCATGCCCAGAATTACACCACAGCCCCCCCTTTACGAGGGCTGCGTCGAGGGGCCGACTCGGCCTGCTCCGTACAATGAAATGTCAATCCCCGCCAAGCCATGGACGACCGCTCACGCTCCCTGCTGAAGACCCTGGTCGAGCGCTATATCGCGGACGGCCAGCCGGTGGGGTCGCGCACGCTGTCACGGGCATCGGGGCTGGAGTTGTCGCCGGCCACGATCCGCAATGTGATGGCCGACCTGGAGGAGATGGGCCTGATCGCCAGCCCGCACACCAGCGCCGGGCGGGTGCCCACGGCGCGCGGCTACCGGCTGTTTGTCGACACCATGCTCACCGCCCGGCCACTGGACCTCGACCCGGCGTCACCCGAGATGGCCGGTGTGCGGGCGCAGTTGCACCCCGATCAACCGCAGCGCGTGATCACCCAGGCGGCCAGCCTGCTGTCGAACCTGTCGCACTTCGTCGGCGTGGTCACCGCGCCCAAGCGGGCCAGCGTGTTCCACCACATCGAGTTCTTGCGCCTGGGTGAAAAGCGGGTGCTGGTGATCCTGGTCTCGCCCGAGGGCGATGTGCAGAACCGGGTGATCTTCACCGCCCGCGACTACGCCCCGACCGAGCTGATCGAGGCCACCAACTACCTCAACAGCCACTATGCCGGGCTGGCCATCGACGAGGTGCAGATGCGCCTGCGCCATGAGATCGACAGCCTGCGGGTCGAGATTTCGGGGCTGATGCAGGCGGCGGTGCAGGCCGGTACCGACGCGCTGGCCGACAACGCCGAGCAGCTGGTGGTCTCGGGCGAGCGCAACCTGCTGGGGGTACAGGATTTCGGCAATGACCTGGGCAGCCTGCGCAAGATGTTCGACCTGTTCGAGCAGAAGACCGAGCTGATGCGCCTGCTCGACACGTCCAGCCGGGCCGAAGGCGTGCGCATCTACATCGGCGGCGAGTCGGGCGTGGTGCCCTATGAAGAGCTGTCCATCGTCTCGGCGCCCTACGAGGTGGACGGCAGGGTCGTGGGCACCCTGGGCGTGATCGGCCCCACCCGCATGGCCTATGACCGGATGATTCAATTGGTGGACATCACCGCCCGGCTGGTGGGCAATGCGCTGTCGGCGCCGCGCTGACGGATCGAGCCAGACCGGCCACCATCGCCGGGGCATGCCACCGGCTCGCCGCCCCGGCCTTCGATCGGGCAGTGGGTAAATTCGGGCGTCAACGCCGGCCGGATCCTGCACCGGACCACCCCGCGACCGCCGCCGAGCATCGCAGCCGCCAGTGGCGCCCGAGCCGGCACTGGCCGCTTCTACAATCAGCGTTCTGCCGCATCAGCAGCGGGCCGTTAGCTCAGTTGGTCAGAGCAGAGGACTCATAATCCTTTGGTCATTGGTTCGAACCCAATACGGCCTACCAAAAACTCCAATGATGACAGCCACTTAGGCTGAATCTTGGATACATGACCGGACGTCGACAGCTCCCCGTTGTCAGTCCACTGTCAGTGCATCGCGGGATGCCGCTGGATTTCGTCGGACGGACGCAGACGATTCGCATCCGTTGGGTACCTTGTCGGCGCCTGACTGCGGCGGCTCGCCAGACCCCCAGCCAGGGCTCCTCGGAGGCACTGCCCATCCATCTCAACGCATCGAGCACCCCATGCGGTGCTTGCCATTGAGCGTGCCATTTCAACGCGTGTTCGACGTGTTGCATGCAACGTTGCGGTGCTTGCCATTTAGCGCGTGATCTCCCCGCACCACGCGTGACCTATGCGTTGCATGCAACGTTGCAGCATGCGGCGCCAGACTGGTCGGCTGCGCGCCCGAAAACACGAAAACTAGAACGACCGAACAGGCCCGTGTATCCATACATGATCCCTCTGAAACCGTACAGTGATGAAGATCGAAATCATTGCGATGACGACGGAGCCGCATGCAGCCTGGACAGCCCGGTCGATGCGGATGGTGCCGAGTCGATGCCCTGTGATTTGGGCACCTTCTTGGCTTTAGATGAACTGAAAGAGCAGTCCGGATGGCGCGTTGACCGCGTCCCAATGACTCACCAGCAATATGAATCCAACCCCTCTTGGCGCCACCACCGGTTCAGTGCCGAACATCCCCGCCGCCTTGCACTTGCCGGGCCGCCACATGAAGTTGCCCGAGGTGCTGCGCATCATTCCCGTGTCGCGCAGCACCTGGTACGACGGCATCAGCAGCGGCAGGTACCCGAAGCCCGTCCGCGTTTCGACGCGTGGCGTCGCCTGGTCTGAGTCCGACATCCTGGCGCTTGTGGCCTCCTGGTCGACGGGGCGTGACTGACATGCTTGCGCGGCCCGGAGGTCGCCGGTGCTCACTGCGCAGGGTGCAGCCGACCAACCCGCTCACGCACAAGCGTGATCGCTTCAGTCGCCCGCAGGACCGTGGTGCACATCAGCAGCGAGTTCAACGGAACTCGGCTGCAGGTCCGCCCATGTGCCTGACACACCGCAAGCAGGTTCGCGAATGAGGCCGCCGCGGGTCCGGCGCCCCGTGCCTGCGCGTCCCCCTGGCTCCGAGCCCGAGTGGGCGGGCGGCCCGA
>JAYUQJ010000105.1:0-4857 GCA_043756825.1 Betaproteobacteria bacterium
CAGCAGGCCGGGCGCATCGTCGGCCAGGTCGGCCAGCGGCAGGCAGGCATGGCCCTGGCCCTCGAGTTGCGACAGCAGGGCGGTGGCAAGCAGCAAGACGGGGGTGGGTGCCGGGTCGTGCGAGGCGACGAAGCGCGCCAGCGCCAGATCCAGGGCGCGCAGCCAGCCCTGCGCGCACCAATCCTGCAGGCGGTCCAGCAGCGCTGCGGCGGCCTTGTCGGCGGGCGGGCCACGCTCGACGGACACTGCGGTGAGGGTGTCGGGCTTCATTCGGCCTCGCTCTGCGGGCCCAGCGCCGCATCCAGTGCGTCCAGCAGGGCCAGCGGCGGCGCGAGGTGGCAACAACCCGCAACCGGGCCACCCACGCCGCGCAGGAAGAGGTAGACCGCCCCGCCCAGCTGGCGCGCGGGCTGGTAGGCCGGGCCCAGGCGCTGGCGCAGCAGGCGGTGCAGTGCCAGCAGGTAGAGGGCGGCCTGCACGTCATAGCGGTGCTCGGCCATCGCCGCGGCCAACGCGTCAGCGTGGTAGTGGGCATCGCTGTCACCCAGGGCGTTGGACTTGTAGTCCAGCACCCAGTAGCGCCCGGCATGCTCGAACACCAGATCGGCAAAACCCATCAACAGGCCATGCAGTTGGCGCTCGCCCAACGGCGGGCGCGGCCGGCCATCCAGCAGGTGCTGCTGGCACAGCGCGTCCAGCGTGGCTGCCGGCAGGCGGCGGGTGGGCATCCAGAACTCCATCTCCGGCAGCACCTGCTGCAGGCCGTCCAGCGCCACGCCCACCGGTGGCAGGGGCGTGTGCAGCACCTGGGCCAGCCAGGCGCCCAGGTCGTCGGCCCAGCGGCCCCAGCCCTGGCGCTCGCAGCGCTGGGCCAGGCGCAGACCCAGCGCCGGGTCGGCGGCCAGCGCAAAACCCTCATCGGCCCACCACTCCAGCTGGTCGTGCAGAAAGTTGCCGGCCAGCGCACCGCGCGGGAAGCGGTGTTGCGGCGCGGCGGCGGCCCGCAGCAAGGCCGGTTCCTGGGGTGCGAGCAACAGGTCCTCGGCCCGCGCCGGGCCCAGGCCCAGGCTGGCCGATGCCGGTGGCAGCGCGGCCAGGTCGCGCACCAGGGCCGAGAAGCTGCCTATGCCCCAGTCACGTTCGAAGCCGGCCCGGTAGACCGGCGCATCCTGCAGCGGCGGCGCATCCTCGCGCGGCTGCAGGGGGCTGCGGGGCAGGGCCGGATCCAGCCGACCGATCTGCACGTCGGCTGACCCGCCGAAGGCCCCCTCCAGCAGGCCGGCGATGGCGCTCTCGGCCACCGGTGCATCACCCGCCAGCAGGCGGCCCAGCGCACAGCGGTGGAACAGGCAGTCCCGGCCCTGACCCTGCTTCAACGCCGCCACACCCAGCCACAGCGCATGCCGGGCCCGGGTGAGCGCCACATAGAGCAGGCGCAGGTCCTCTTGCAGGCGATCCTCGTCGGCGGCGGCGCGGCTTGCGGCGTCGGGGTGAAAGTCGATCAGCCTTTGCCCGTCGGCGCCGGTCCGCAGCACAAAGCCCTGGGCGCGGTTGCGCTCGGCACCGCGGAAGCTGCTGGCATAGGGCAGGCAGACCAGCGGGTACTCCAGGCCCTTGCTCTTGTGCACCGTGACCACCTTGACCAGGTCGGCATCGCTTTCCAGCCGCAGCACCTGTTCGTCGATGGCGCTGGACTCGGCCGCCACCTGGCCGGCCAGCCAGCGGATCAGCGCCTGCTCGCCGTCAAGCCGGGCGCTGGCGGTCTGCAGCAGCTCGGCCAGGTGCAGCACATTGGTCAGGCGCCGCTCGCCGTCGGGCCGCTGCAGCCAGCGCGCCGGCAGGCCCAGGCGGTGCAGGGTCTGGCGCAGCATGGGCAGCACGCCCTGGCGCTGCCACACCCGGTGCAACTGGCGCAGCAGCTCGATGCGCTGCTCGAAGGCCTGGTCGTCCTGGCCCAGCCGGGCCAGCTCGGCCAGCGGCAGGCCCAGCGTGGCGGTGGCCAGCGCGGCCCGGGCGCGGCGGCTGTCCAGCGGATCGGCCACGGCCTGCAGCCAGCGCAGCAGGTCGGCCGCCTCGGCACTGGCCAGCACCGAATCCTGGTCGGACAGGTAGACCGACGCCACCCGGCGCTGGCGCAGCGCGCGGCGCATCGCATCGGCCTCGCGGCCGGTGCGCACCAGCACCGCGATGTCGGCCGGGCGCAGCCGGCGCCACGCCCCGTCGGCGTCGGCAAAACCAGCTTGCGGATCGTTCAGCAGGCCGACGATGTGCTCGGCGCAGGGCTGGGCCAGCCGGCGCAGTGACGCGCTGGCCGACACCAGCGCCGGGTCCAGGCAGAGCGTGAGCGCCGGCACCGGCCCGGCGCTGCCGACCAGGCGGTCAGCCCGGCCGCGCGCAAGCACCGGGACGAAGGGCAAGGGGTCGGCGTCCGGACCGGTGCCGGCGCCGCGGAAGCGGAATGCGCCGGGGCCGTCGCGCTGCTCGGCCCCTTCGAAAGTCTGGTTGACCAGCCCGACCAGCGCGGCGGTCGACCGGAAGTTGGTGTCCAGCCGGTAGTGCCGGCCGGTGGTGGCGCGGCGGGCGGCCAGGTAGCTGCGGATGTCGGCGCCGCGAAAGGCATAGATCGACTGCTTGGGGTCGCCGATCAGCAGCAGCGCCGCGCCGCGCGCGTTGACGGCGGTGCGGTAGAGGCTGTCGAACAGCGCGTACTGCTGGGGCGAGGTGTCCTGGAACTCGTCGATCAGGGCCACCGGGTATTGCTGCACGATGCGCTCGCGCAGGCGCCCGCCCTGCGGGCCGGCCAGCGCCGCGCCCAGGCGCCGCACCAGGTCGGCAAAGCCGAAGGTGGCGCTGCGCTGCTTCAGGGCCTGCATGCGGCGGGCCACGTCATGCGCCAGGCACAGGCGCATCGCGTCGGCCGGCGTGGCCAGCGCGGCCAGCGCGGTCAGCAAGCGGTCCAGGGCGGCAAAGTCGTCGGGCAGGTCCAGCGGCACCGGCGCCTTGAGGGCGTCGACCAGGCCGCCAGGGGTCAGGCGCTGGCGCGCGGCGGCCGACCAGTCCGGCAGCGCCGGATCGGCCGGCCCGGCCCAGGCCTGCAGCGCGTCGCACCAGCCGGCCACCCGGTCACTGCGCAGCTTGCTTTTGTTGAACGGGCAATCCTTGCGCACCAGCTGAGCGTCCAGCCAGGCGCGCAGCGCCGGCACGCGGTCGGCCCAGCCCTGCTTGGCCTGCCGCAGCGCCTGCAGGCGCTGATCGGCTGCCTGGCGCCAGACCTGGCCCAGCGGCGCCGCGTCGGGCCGCCCCTCGGGCGGGTCCGGCGGAAGGTGGGGCAACAGGCCGCGCAGGTCGGTGGCCAGCCGGTCCAGCCCCGGCCACAGCGCCAGCACCGCAGCCAGGGCGTCGCCGCTGAGCGGGTAGACCTGGGCACGCCAGGCGTCGCGCACGGCCTCGGCCAGCAGGCTGCGCTCGTCGGCGCCCAGCGCCTCGTCGAACAGGCTGCCGCTGTCGAAGGCATGTTCGCGCAGCATGCGTTGGCACCAGGCGTCGATGGTGTGCACCGCGGCCTCGTCCATGGCCTCGGCGGCCGAGGCCAGGCGCCAGGCGGCCAAGTCGCGCGCGGCACCCGCCGGGTAGCCCGCCAGCAGGCCATGCAGCAAGGCGTCGTGCGGCGCCGGCACGGCCTCGCCCCGGAAGCAGCGCGCCGCGTCCACCAGGCGGGCGCGGATGCGGTCGCTCAGCTCGCGGGTGGCGGCCCGGGTGAAGGTCATCACCAGCACCTGCGCGGGGCGCAGCGGTGGACCGAAGCCGCTGTCGGCGTCGCCATGGCCCAGCACCAGGCGCAGGTAGAGCGCGGCGATCGTCCAGGTCTTGCCGGTGCCGGCGCTGGCCTCGATCAGGCGGCTGCCCCACAGCGGCAGGCGCAGCGGGTCCAGGGCCTCAGTCATCGCTGCCATCCTCGTCGTCGGCTGGCCCATCGGCCTGGCCGGCGGGCAATTCATGCCGGGTCACCGTGGCCTGGCTGGTGGCCCAGGCCTGCAGCGGGGCATACAGGCGCTCGGCCCACAGGGCGAAGCGGCCGTCGGCCGCCAGCGCTTCGAAGTCGGGATAAATCCGGGCCAGGCAGGGCTCGGCGGCTTCGCCCTGGCTGGCATAGCCGCCGTCATAGACCGCCTCGGCCGACGCGGGCCTGGCCGACCAGGCCAGCGCGGTGCGGCAAGCCAGGGGCAGCGGCGCCGCCATGCCGGCCCGCCAGCCGTCGATCAGATCGCGCACATGGGCCAGCGCGGCGTCGGGCGCCGGCGCGCCGAGCCTGAGCACGGCATCGGCCCCGATGAGCAGGGCCTCGACCGGCTGACCCAGGGCCGCAGCGGCCAGCAGACGCACCCAGGCCTCGACCAAAGCGTCGGACCGGACCCGCGGCACGGCCTTGTCGCTGTCCTGGCCTGGCTTGCGGGGCAGCAGCAGGCGCGACGCGGTGAGCTTCAGCCACACCGGCGCCCGGCCGGCCGCACCGTCGGCGGGCGCGGCGCCGCGCAGGCCGCTCAACCAGTCAGTCAGGGTCAGGCCGGCATGGTCCAGGCGCAAGGGCAGCGGCGGCAGGGCCTGCGGCAGGTCCTGCAAGGCCTGGCACCAGGCCAGCAGCATCGGCTGGGTGGTCTGCAACAGGGTGTCGGCCGCCAGCCGGCCCAGCGCGCCGATCGGCAGCTGGCCGGCGCCCTGCAGGCGGCCCAGGCCGGCTTGCAGCGCCGCCTGGGCCCGGGGCAGCGCGCCAGGCCCGGCCGGCGGGTAACGCGTGGCCTCGGCCAGCAACTGGTCCAGCAGGCCATGCCGGGCCAGGCCGTCCAGGCCGAAGGGCTC
>JAYUQJ010000106.1:0-14057 GCA_043756825.1 Betaproteobacteria bacterium
TGCCGCTGCGGCGCTTCAACCCGCAAGCCCTTCTGCGACGGCACGCACAGCAAGATTGGCTTTGCCGCGGCGGAAGCCGCCGTCGGACCTGACGCCGCCGACAAGCCCGCCGTCTAGCGCGCGTGTGCCCCCGGGGGGGTCAGGCAACGGGCAAGGCCGCCGGCGGCGGGAAGAACCGGCGTAGTTCATCGCCGCCCATCACTTCAATCTCGAGCAACCGACGGGTGACCGCCTCCAGCACGTCGCGGTGTGATTCGAGCAGTCGCCGCGCCTCGTCGTGCGCCTGCATCACGATCCGCCGTACTTCGTGGTCGATCTCGCGCGCCGTCTCTTCGCTGTAGGGTCCGCGCTCGGCGCCGCCGCCCAGATCGAGGAAGCGAGGACGCCGTTCGGCTGCAAGGTTCACCGCGCCCATCGTGGGGCTCATGCCCCATTCGGTGACCATCGACCGGGCGATGTCGGTGACGCGCTGCAGGTCATTCTGCGCGCCGGTCGAGATCTCGCCGAGCGCGAGCTCCTCGGCCGAGCGGCCGCCGAGGAGCACGGCCAGCTGCCGCAGCAGATCCTGCCGCTGCATGAGGTAGCGATCCTCGAGCGGGAGCTGCATCGTGTAACCGAGCGCGCCGAACCCGCGCTGCACGATCGAGATCTTGTGCACCGGGTCCATGCCGGGCAGGACCGTCGCCACGACGGCGTGGCCGGCCTCGTGGTAGGCCACGATCTCGCGTTCCTTCGGGCTCATCGCGCGTTTCTTCTCGAGGCCGGCGATCAGCCGGTCGATGGCGTCCTCGAATTCCTGCATGCCGACCGCGGTCTTGTCCTTGCGGGCCGCGAGCAGCGCCGCCTCGTTGACCAGGTTCGCCAGGTCGGCGCCGGCGAAGCCGGGCGTGCGCGCGGCGACCGTGCGCAGGTTCACGTCGGGGCCGAGCGTGACGTTACGGACGTGGATCTGCAGCACCGCTTCACGGCCGTTCACGTCGGGCTTGTCGACGAGCACCTGACGGTCGAAGCGGCCAGGGCGCAGCAGGGCCGGGTCGAGCACCTCGGGACGGTTGGTGGCCGCCATGATGATGATCGCCTTGCGGCCATCGAAGCCGTCCATCTCCGAGAGCAACTGGTTGAGCGTCTGCTCGCGCTCCTCGTGGCTGCCCATCGGATGTTGCGATCGCGCCTTGCCGAGCGCGTCGAGCTCGTCGATGAACACGATGCACGGCGCCTTGGCATCCGCCTGCGCGAAGAGGTCGCGCACGCGGGCCGCACCGACGCCGACGAACATCTCGACAAAGTCCGAACCCGAAATGCTGAAGAAAGGCACCTTGGCCTCACCCGCAATGGCCTTGGCCAGCAGGGTCTTGCCGGTGCCCGGAGGTCCGACCAACAACACACCCCGTGGGATGCGACCGCCCAGCTTCTGAAACTTTTGCGGGTCTTTCAGGAAGTCAACCAATTCCTTGACTTCCTCCTTGGCCTCGTCGCAACCAGCGACATCGGCAAAGGTGGTGGAGTTGTTGGCCTCATCCAACATCCTCGCCTTGCTCTTGCCAAAACTGAACGCCCCGCCCTTGCCGCCGCCCTGCATCTGACGCATGAAGTAGACCCACACACCGATCAACAGCAACATCGGCCCCCAACTGACCAGCAGGCTGACCAGCAGCGACGGCTCTTCGCGTGGCTTGACGTCGAACTTGACGCCGTTGTTGATCAGGTCACCGACCAGCCCTCGGTCCAGGTAGGTGGCGGTGGACCGGATGCGCTTGTCGTCGGTGGTGACGGCCAGGATCTCGGTCCCGCCATTGCCCTCTTGCAGCGTGACCAGCTTGACGCGCTTGGCGCGCACTTCCTCTAGAAAATCGGAGTACCCGATCATCGAGCCCGATGCCACCCCGCGGTCGAACTGCTTGAACACAGTGAACAGCACGAGCGCTATCACCAGCCAAACAGCGACCTTCGAGAACCATTGATTATTCACCGCGGCTCCTTAAGCCAAAAACCAGCCAAACACGGGATTCAGTTGCAACAGCCGGGCTGCAACCCTGCTGCCCCAGGCACACCTGCCACCTGCAAATACCACCCGGTCCAGCGCTATCTGGGGCCGATTCTAGTCGAGTCAAGCCCCTGGCATCAGAGCGCAGACATGCGGTAGAAAGGGTGAAAGCGTGTCGATTTCAAGCCATCACACGGTCTGTTCAAACCCCCGACGCCACCCTCAGACCCATGCCGACCAAGAAGGTTTCAGACGACTTGTCGCGCGAAGCCTTGGGCTTGATCGCCTTGACCACCCGGAACTGCTGCTTGAAGCGCGAGACCAGCTGGCTGTAACCAGCACCGTGAAAGACCTTGGCCACCAAGGCGCCGTTCGGTCTGAGGTGGCCCTGCGCGAACTCCAGCGCCAGTTCCACCAGATGCTCGATGCGGGCCGAGTCGGTGGATTCGATGCCCGACAAGTTGGGCGCCAGGTCAGAGACCACCAGATCCACGGCTCGCCCGGCTACGCTGTCGTGCAGCCGCGCCAGCACCGCATCCTCGCGGAAATCGCCCTGGATGAACTGCACACCTTCGATCGGGTCCATGGGCAGGATGTCGAGCGCAATGATGGTGCCCAGCAATTCACCCACCGCCGCGCCGCCCACCCCAGCTGCCTTGGGGGCGAATCGGCGCCGAAGGTACTGGCTCCAGGCCCCGGGCGCCGAGCCCAGATCGACCACGATCTGGCCGGGTTTGACCAGACCCAGGCTCTCGTCGATTTCCTTCAGCTTGTAGGCCGCGCGGGCGCGGTAGCCTTCTTTTTGCGCCAGCTTGACATAGGTGTCGTTGACATGGTCATGCACCCAGGCCTTGTTGATCTTCTTGCTCTTCGATTCGATTTTCATTGCGAGGAGATAATACGGGGATGTCTGCACTGCACCTGACGCCCGCCCAACGCAAAGAAAAGCGCGGCGAAGCCCATCATCTGGACCCCGTCGTCACCATTGGCGCCGACGGTCTGACCGATGCCATCTACAAGGAGGCCGACCTCGGCCTCAAGGCGCATGGCCTGATCAAGGTGCGGATGTTTTCCGATTCGCGCCCCGACCGTGAGGCCGCGCTGGCGGCCCTGGCCGACAAGCTGAAAGCCGCCCCGGTGCAACACATCGGCAAGCTGCTGGTGTTGTGGCGGCCGATCCCCGAAAAAGCCAAGGCTGAACGCGAGGGCCAGATGGCTGCCCCGCGGGTGGTCAAGATCCTGAAGTTTTCCAAGAGCGGCAACCACCGGGCTCAGATCAAGAAGATCACCGTGTTCGGCAACCAGCGGGTGACTGCAGGCGGGGAGATCAAGCGTGCCCGCACCCGGGTAACCAGCGTCAAGAAGAAGGCGCCCGACTGATCCCGGGCGCCGGCGCGCACAGCGTGCCGCGCCAGGCCAGTGCGGCCACCAGCAACAGCTTGAGGCCAAAGAATGCCACGCTTACCGCATGCCATTGGCCAAAGCTGAGTCCGCCCTGACCGGCCCGGGCCGCAGGCAGAACCGCCTGCACCGCAAAATAGCCGGCCACGGTGCAGAACAAGCTGCCCAACACCAGCAGCAGATCGCCACTGAGCACCGAGCCCTGGCCAGATTGCGCCAATCGCCGCGCGCGGTGGCGCTCCAGCAGTATCAAGGCGACGGCCATGGCGAGTGCGAGCCAGGCCTCCTGGGCCAGGATGCGTGCCACCACCCGGCCAGCGTCGGGCTTGGGCAGGATCGCGAAGAGCGCCGGCGCGGCCATCGCCGCCACACACAGCATCACGCCCAGCCACAGCATCGGCAGGCCGCGGCGCAGACGGTCCTGCAGCCCTCGAACTTCAGCCATGACCCTGGGCCCAATCCGCAGCGGCGCTGGCCGATCAGACGTAGCGTACTTCCACGATTTCGTAGCGCTTGACGCCACCCGGGGCGTTGACCTCGGCCACATCTCCGGCCTCTTTGCCAATCATCGAACGGGCGATTGGCGAACTGATGGAGATGAGCCCCTGCCTCAGATCGGCCTCGTCATCACCGACGATCTGGTAGGTCACGGCCTGGCCGCTGGCTTCTTCTTCGAGGTCGACGGTGGCACCGAAGACCACCCGGCCGCCAGCGTCGAGGGTCGAGGGGTCGATCACCTGGGCCGCTGCCAGCTTGCTGTCGATCTCGAGGATGCGTCCTTCGATGAAGCCCTGCTTGTCCTTGGCAGCCTCGTATTCGGCGTTCTCGGACAGGTCGCCCTGAGCCCGGGCCTCTGAGATTGCGCGGATCACGGCATGCCGCTCTACCGTCTTCAGACGGTGCAACTCTTCCTTGAGCTTTTCGGCACCTCGCTTGGTGACGGGAATGGTGGCCATCGGGGCCTCCTGGGGCAGACAGACGCGGACAAAACAAATCCGCCGCACTGGGCACCCGGTAGACCCGGGCACAAGGGCGGCGGAACGGCAACGAACGTTTACGATCAGCGCGGAGTTTAGGGCAACTCGGCGTGCAATTCCTGCAAGCTGTGCACCGTCAGGCCCTGTTGGTGCTTCATCGCCTCGGTCGCGGCCTCGCAGCCGGCCATGGTGGTGTAGTAGGTCACCCGGTTGGCCAGGGCTGCGGTGCGGATGTAGCGCGAATCGGCGATCGCAGTGCGGGTCTCGTCCACGGTGGTGAACACCAGCTGGATCTCGCCGCCCTTGACCATGTCGGCAATGTGCGGCCGGCCGTCCTTGACCTTGTTCACCACCTTGACAGGCACGCCGCCGGCCGCCAGCGCCGCTGCGGTGCCCTTGGTGGCGACCACCGCAAAGCCCATGGCCACCAGATCGCGCGCCACCACCACGGCCCGCGCCTTGTCGCTGTTCTTCACGGTGATCACCACGGTGCCCTGGGTAGGCAGACGCGAGCCGGCCCCCAGCTGGCTCTTCAGCATCGCCTCGCCAAAGGTCTTGCCCGCGCCCATCACCTCGCCAGTGCTGCGCATCTCGGGGCCCAGGATGGGGTCCACGCCCGGGAACTTGTTGAAAGGAAAGACTGCCTCCTTGATGCTGAAGTAGGGCGGGATCACCTCGCGCGGCGGTTCGCCGTTGCGGCTTTTCTGGTCCGCCAGCTTCTGGCCGGCCATGCAGCGTGCGGCAATCTTGGCGAGTTGCTGGCCGGTGGCCTTGCTCACATAGGGCACGGTGCGCGAGGCTCGTGGATTGACCTCCAGCACATAGACCACCGCACTGTCGCCGTCGCCGGCCACACTGCCCTGGATCGCGAACTGCACATTCATCAGGCCGACGACCTTGAGCGCCAAGGCCATCACCGTGGTCTGGCGGCGCAGTTCGTCCTGCAGCGCTTTGGGCAGGGTGTAGGGCGGCAAGGAACAAGCCGAGTCGCCCGAGTGCACCCCCGCCTGCTCGATGTGCTCCATGATGCCGCCGATCATCACGGCGCTGCCATCGCTGATGCAGTCGACATCCACCTCGATCGCGTCGTCGAGAAAGCGGTCCAGCAGCACCGGCGACTTTTCGCTGACGCGCACCGCCTCGCGCATGTAGCGCTGCAAGTCCTTGTCGCCGTGCACGATCTCCATCGCCCGGCCGCCCAACACATAGCTGGGACGCACTACCAAGGGATAGCCGATCTCGTTGGCCAGGCCGATGGCCGATTCTTCGGTGCGGGCGATGCGGTTGGGCGGCTGCTTCAGGCCCAGTTCGTGCAGCAGTTGCTGGAAGCGTTCGCGGTCCTCGGCAATGTCGATACTGTCCGGGCTGGTGCCGATGATGGGCACGCCGTTGGCCTCCAGATCGAGCGCCAGCTTCAGCGGCGTCTGGCCGCCGTACTGCACGATCACGCCGGCCGGACGCTCTTTGTCGACGATCTCCAGCACGTCCTCCAGCGTCACCGGCTCGAAGTAGAGCCGGTCGCTGGTGTCGTAGTCGGTGGACACCGTCTCGGGGTTGCAGTTGACCATGATGGTCTCGTAACCGTCCTCGCGCAGCGCCAGCGCCGCATGCACGCAGCAGTAGTCGAACTCAATGCCCTGGCCGATACGGTTGGGCCCGCCGCCCAGCACCATGATCTTCTTGCGGCTGGTGGGCTCGGCCTCGCATTCACCGTCCACGGACTCGTAGCAGCTGTAGAGGTAGGCCGTCTCGGTGGCGAACTCGGCGGCGCAGGTATCTACCCGCTTGTAGACCGGCCGCACGCCCAGGGCATGGCGTGCACGTCGCACCTCGTGCTGATTGCTGACCAGCAGCTTGCCCAGGCGCTTGTCGGAGAAACCCTTCTGCTTGAGGTGGCGCAGCTCGGCCGCGCTCAGGCTGTTCAGGCTGCGCGTCTTGACCCGGGCCTCGGTCTGGACCAGGTCTTCGATCTGGGCCAGAAACCAGGGGTCGATCGCGGTCTCTTCAAAGATCTCGTCCAGGCTCATGCCGATGCGAAAGGCGTCGGCCACGTAAAGGATGCGCTCGGGGCCGGCATTGCCGATGGCCTCGACGATCTCGTCCCGGTCGGTCTCGCGCTCGGTCAGCCCGTCGATGCCGGTCTCCAAACCGCGCAGTGCCTTCTGGAAGCTCTCCTGAAAAGTGCGGCCCATCGCCATCACCTCGCCCACCGACTTCATCTGGGTCGTCAGGTGCGGGTCAGCGGCCGGGAACTTCTCGAAGGCAAAGCGCGGGATCTTGGTGACCACATAGTCGATCGACGGCTCGAACGACGCCGGCGTGGCGCCACCGGTGATGTCGTTGCGCAATTCGTCGAGCGTGTAGCCCACCGCCAGCTTGGCGGCGATCTTGGCAATCGGAAAACCGGTTGCCTTGGAGGCCAGCGCCGACGAGCGCGAGACCCGGGGGTTCATCTCGATCACCACCATGCGCCCGTCCACCGGGTTGATCGCGAACTGCACATTGCTGCCCCCGGTGTCCACGCCGATCTCGCGCAAGATGGCGATGCTGGCATTGCGCAGCAGCTGGTATTCCTTGTCGGTGAGGGTCTGGGCCGGCGCCACGGTGATCGAGTCGCCGGTGTGAATACCCATCGGGTCGAGGTTCTCGATGGCGCAGACGATGATGCAGTTGTCGGCACGGTCGCGCACGACCTCCATCTCGAACTCCTTCCAGCCGATCAGCGATTCCTCGATGAGCAACTCCCTGGTCGGCGACAGGTCGAGGCCGCGCTTGCAGATCTCCTCGAATTCCTCCGGGTTGTAGGCGATGCCGCCGCCGGTGCCGCCCAGCGTGAAGCTGGGGCGGATCACCATCGGAAAGCCGGCACCCTGGATTTCGGCATTGATGCGCTTCTGCACTGCCCAGGCCTCGTCCAGCGAATGCGCAATGCCCGACCGGGCCGAGCCCAGACCGATCTTGGTCATCGCGTCCTTGAACTTCAGCCGGTCTTCGGCCTTCTCGATGGCATGCTCATTGGCGCCGATCATCTCCACGCCGTACCTGGCCAGCACGCCGTGGTGGTGCAGGTCGAGCGCGCAGTTCAGCGCGGTCTGGCCACCCATCGTGGGCAACACCGCATCCGGGCGCTCCTTGGCAATGATCTTCTCGACCACCTGCCAGGTGATGGGCTCGATATAGGTCACGTCCGCCGTGTCGGGGTCGGTCATGATGGTGGCCGGATTGCTGTTGACCAGAACAACCTTGTAGCCCTCCTGGCGCAGCGCCTTGCAGGCCTGGGCACCGGAGTAGTCAAACTCGCAGGCCTGGCCGATGACGATCGGACCGGCGCCGATGATGAGGATAGTTTTCAGGTCGGTGCGCTTAGGCATTCTTCTTCTCCGCTTGCGCGCTCATCAGCCGGGTGAAGCGGTCGAACAGGTAGGCGATGTCGTGGGGCCCGGGCGAGGCCTCGGGATGGCCCTGGAAGCAGAACGCCGGCCGATCGGTGCGGGCCAGGCCCTGCAGCGTGTGGTCGAACAGGCTGACATGGGTGGGCCGCAGGTTGGGCGGCAGGCTGGTTTCGTCCACCGCGAAGCCGTGGTTCTGGCTGGTGATCGAGACCCGGCCGCTGTCCAGGTCCTTGACCGGGTGATTGGCACCATGGTGGCCGAACTTCATCTTGAAGGTCTTTGCACCCGAAGCCAGCGCCATGATCTGGTGGCCCAGGCAGATGCCGAAGGTCGGAATGCCGGCATCGATCAGCGTGCGGGCGGCGGCGATCGCGTAGTCGCAGGGCTGGGGGTCGCCTGGACCGTTGGACAAGAAAATGCCATCGGGCCGCAGCGCCATCACTTCGGCCGCCGAGGTCTGGGCCGGCACCACGGTGATGCGGCAAGCGCGGCTGCTCAGCATGCGCAGGATGTTGTGCTTGACGCCGAAGTCGTAGGCAACGACATGGAAGCCGGGCGCGCTGACCTGGCCGTGGCCGCTGCCCAGTGTCCACTCGGTCCCGGTCCAGGCGTAGGGCCGGCTCGCCGACACCACCCGCGCCAGGTCCTGGCCGGTCATGCTCGGCTCGGCCCTGGCTCGGGCTACGGCCGCATCGATATCGGCCTGGCCGACAGTTGCGCCGGCCTCGAAGCTGGCAATGCAGCCGTTCTGGGCGCCTCGGCTGCGCAGCACACGGGTCAGCCGACGGGTGTCGATGCCCGCAATCGCCACCGTGCCCTCGCGCCGCAGGTAGGCATCCAGGGTCAGCTTGGCCCGAAAATTGGACATGCGCACCGGCAGATCCTTGATGATCAGGCCGGCGGCATGCACCCGGCAACCCTCCACATCTTCATCATTGACGCCGTAATTGCCGATGTGGGGGTAGGTCAGGGTGACGAGTTGTCGGCAATAGCTGGGGTCGGTGAGGATTTCCTGGTAGCCGCTGAGGGCGGTGTTGAACACCACTTCGCCCACGGTGACACCCGAGGCGCCGATGGAAATGCCCTGAAATACCGTGCCGTCTGCAAGTGCCAGGATCGCGGGGGGCAGAAAGGGCAGGAGGGGCAGCAAGAGAGTGACTCCGGAAGTTGCGCGCGCCCAGCAACCCTTGGCAGGCCGTGTCGCACGACACGACCCTGGGAAGTCCGGTGGGGAAACTTCGCTCGAGTTTCGCTAGGCTGCAGGTGGTGGCAGGTAAACCTTCGAATTATAGCCTTACCGGGTTTGCCCGGATGCCTGCGCAGCCAGCGGTACGATGCTGTGCCGCGCCCGCCCCACCCGTCATCCGCCTGGCCCGACAAGCCCGTATTCCCAGGGCAATTACAGGGCTTCCCTGGTGTTTGCCGAACCCGGTAGGGAACTTACAATGCGCGAGCGGCTCAGAGTCGCTGTCGCAATAACCACTGGAGCTTCCATGAACGAACAACGCCTGCAAACCTTTTCCGGCCTGGCCGGCTCAGGCTCGCTGGCCGCAGACCGCAACCGCGTACTGCGCAACACCTACTGGCTACTGGCGCTGTCGATGGTGCCCACCGTGCTGGGTGCCTGGGTCGGTGTAGCCACCGGCATCACCCTGGCGCTGGGCGCTGGCATGAGCGCGGTGGTGTTCCTGGCCGGCGCCTTCGGTTTCATGTTCGCGATCGAGAAGACCAAGGACTCATCCACCGGCGTCTACGTGCTGCTGGCCTTCACCTTCTTCATGGGCCTGATGCTGTCGCGGATGTTGTCGATGATCCTGGGCTTCAAGAACGGGTCCTCATTGATCATGACGGCGTTCGGCGGTACTGCGGTGGTCTTTCTGGGCATGGCCACCCTGGCCACGGTGATCAAGCGCGACCTGACAGGCATGGGCAAATTTTTGTTCATCGGCGCGCTGATTCTGATGGTGGCGGGCATCGCCAATATCTTCCTGCAGTCCAGCGCCATGATGTTGACGCTGTCGGTGCTGACCATCGTGATCTTCTCGGGCTTCATGCTGTTTGACATCAAGCGCGTGATCGACGGCGGCGAGACGAACTACGTCAGTGCCACGCTGGCCATCTACCTCAGCATCTACAACGTGTTCCAGAGCCTGCTGGCGATCCTGGGCATCGCGGGTGGCGAACGCGACTGATCGCAACCGACTGCAACCGCAAGGGCTCCCTCAGGAGCCCTTTTTCTTTGGGTCAGGCCCGTTCGAAAACCGCCATGCTTTCGACATGGGCCGTGTGCGGAAACATGTTCACCGCCCCCGCCGCCACGCAACGGTAGCCGGCCTGGTGAACCAGCAAGCCGGCGTCGCGCGCCAGGGTGGCCGGGTTGCAGCTGACATAGACGATGCGTTGCGGCGCGGCCCAGCCCCCACGCGGCGCGGCGTGCAGGTCGGCCAGCGCCTTGGCCAGGGCAAAGGCGCCTTCACGGGGGGGGTCGACCAGCCACTTGTCGGCAGTGCCAAAGGCCACCAGGTCGTCAGACGTCAATTCGAACAAATTGCGGACGGCGAAGCTGGCGCGGTCGGCCAGGCCATTGCGCAGCGCGTTTTCGCGCGAGCGCTGTACCAGGGTCTCGCTGCCTTCGACCCCCAGCACGGCGCCGGCCCGGGTGGCCAGCGGCAGCGTGAAGTTGCCCAGGCCGCAGAACCAGTCGATCACGCGCTCGTCGCGCTGCGGCGCCAGCAGGCGCAGCGCCCGGCCTACCAGCACGGTGTTGATCGCATGATTGACCTGGGTGAAGTCGGTGGGCTTGAACGGCATGGTGATGCCGAACTCGGACAGCGCATAGGCCAATTCCGGACCGCCTGCGTCCAACAGTTGCACGGTGTCCGGTCCTTTGGGCTGCAGCCACCACTGCACACCGTGCGCGCTGCCAAACTGGCGCAGGCGGTCCGCGTCGGCCGGGCTCATCGGCTCGAGATGGCGCAACACCAGGGCGATCACCGGCCCCTCGGCGCGCTCGCCGATAGCCAGTTCGATCTGCGGCAGGCGGTCGCGCTGGTCCATGCCGGCAATCAGCGCGCGCAGCGGCACAAGCATCTGGCTGATCTTGGCCGGCAGTACCGGGCAGACCTGCATGTCTGCCACGTAGCGGCTCTTGCGCTCATGGAAGCCCACCAGTACCACGCCCTTCTTGGCCACCCAGCGTACCGACAGGCGGGCCCGGTAGCGATAGCCCCAGGCCGGACCCTCGATCGGGCGCAGCAACTGCTCAGGCTTCACCTTGGCCAGGTGCTGCAGATTGTCTTCCAGCACCCGCTGCTTTACCGCCACCTGCGCGCTGGGATGCAGGTGCTGCATCTTGCATCCACCGCAAGCACCGGCATGCAGGCCGAAGTGCGGGCATCCGGGGCGCACACGCTGGCTGCTCTCGCGCCGCAGCGCAGTCATCGTTCCCTGCTCCCAGGCAGTCTTGCTGCGGCCCACGCTGACCTGTACCTGCTCGCCCGGCAGGGCGCCCTCGATGAACACCACCTTGCCCTCGGCATTGCGGGCCACGCCCTGCGCCTCCAGGTCGAGCGAGTCGACCGTCAACCATTCGTCTCTTGCTGTCATCGACAGATTATCCGGCCCAAGAAAAAGGCCGCCCCGAGGCGGCCTGTGCGGCTTGTCAGCGGGCCGGATTTCAGGGCTTGATGTACTCCGAAACTACCTTCCAGCGGCCGTCGGTGATCTGCGAGATGCGCGACAAATCATTGCCCAGACGCTTGGTCGGCGAATAGCTCACCGCCGGCGAACCAAACATGTCGGGCTCGATCTTCAAGCTGTCCATGGCCTTGATAAAGCTTTCGGTGCTGAGATTGGCACCGGCCTTGGACGCAGCCAGTGCGAAGGTGTCGATGATCTGGTAGCCGTAAACCGAGAACACCGTGGGATCCTCGCTGAACTTGGTCTTGTACTTGTTGGCCCAGAAGCGCAGCGGCTGCGAGGCTTCGTCCAGGTAAGGATGCTGCGCGCCCATCGTGGCGTACAGGCCGTCCATGGGCTTGCCGCCCAGCTTGTGGATCAGGTCGGTGTAGGACGCGCTGGTACCCAGGAACAGCGGGTTGAAGCCGGTCTTGCGCGATTCACCGATTGTCCCGATGGTTTCGCGGATGATGGTGCCCAGCACCACCACCTCACAGCCGCCGGCCTTCATCTTGGCCACCTGCGACGAGAAATCGGTGGCGCCGCGCTTGTAGCTGGTCTTCTCGGCCAGTTCCATGCTCATCGTCTTGAGGGCGGCCTCGGCACCGCGCATCACTTCCAGGCCGAACTCATCGTCCTGGTACAGGGTGCAGACCTTCTTGGCCCCCTTGTCCTTGACCATCTTGGGCAGCACGGTGCGCACTTGGTCATAGTAGGTCGCGGCAAACGAGTACTTGAGCTTGTGGAAAGGGTCGTACATCTCGCGCGCAGCGGAGACGGGCAGGAAGTTGATGATGTTCTTCTCGAACTGCACCGGCATCGCCGCGTTGTTGTGGGCGGTGCCCACATGGCCAGCCATCAAGAAAATCTTGTCCTGATTGACCAGCTTCTGCGCCGCAAGCACCGCGCGCTTGGGGTCGTAGCCCGCGTCCTCGACCAGCAGCTTGAGCTTGCGGCCCGCGATGCCGCCTTGCTCGTTGATTTCGTCGACCCGCAGTTGCATGCCATTGCGGGCCTGCTTGCCGAAGGCCGCAAGGGGCCCCGACAAATCCTGGATCGTGCCGATCAGGATTTCGGACTTGCTGACGCCCTGCACCTGGGCTTGGCTGGCAAATGCAGTGCCGATGGCCAGGACGGCCGTGGCAAAAGGGGCAAACTTCATGAATCGCGTCTCCGGGTCGACCCCCCACCGGGGCCGCTGCAGATGCTAACCCTGCCCTTGCCCCGCAAAAAGTGCTGAACAAATTTTCTCGCACGGCTTATCTTCTCGAATGGAAGCACAAAGCCAGATCAAGCGCACGCTGTCTCAGCCGCAATCGATTGACTCCATCCGACGATTGTTGGACGACGGCTCGCACGCCACTCGTTCCTCTCTCGCACAGGCGGCGTGCGGCCATTTCGGCTTCTTCGACGCCCGCGGCCATGCGCAATCCGCAGGCTGCATCAAGGCGCTGCGCGAGCTCGAGCTGGCCGGTCATTTTGTGCTGCCGGCGGTCCAGCCGTCCGGCCGCGGCAAGGGCAAGACCGCCAGGCGTTTAGACGCGCCGGTCCCAGCCCCATTGCATGTTCCGGCCCAGGCCGGCGAGGTGCGCGCATTGGCGCTGATCAAGGTCGACACGCTCGATCAGATGCGGGTGTGGAACGAGATGATGCTGCGCGAGCACCCGCAGGGCGCCGGGCCCCTGGTGGGCGCGCAGATGCGTTATCTGATCGGCTCGGAGCACGGCTGGCTGGGCGGGCTGGGCTTTGCCGCCGCCGCGCTGCAGCTGGCCGATCGCGACCGATGGATCGGCTGGGACACGCCCACGCGCGGGCAACATCAGCACCGTGTTGTGGGTATGAGCCGCTTTCTCATCCGCCCCTCCGTGCATTGCCACAACCTGGCTTCGCGCGTGTTGGGGATGGCAGTGCGGGGCATCGGTGAGGATTTCCTGCTTCAGTACGGCTACCGCCCCTGGTTGTTGGAGAGCTTCGTGGACACCGAGCACTTCGCCGGCACCTGCTATCGGGCCGCCAACTGGCTGGCCATCGGACAGAGTCAGGGGCGAGGCCGCCAGGACCGCGCGCACCAGCACGCCAAGTCCGTCAAAGACATCTACGTCTATGTGCTGGAGCCGCAGTTGCGCGCGCTCATGGGCGTGGCCCCGCCCCCCGCGCCGGTGGCGCTGGAGATTGCGCAAGGCCTGGAGGGCGCCCAGTGGGCAGGCACCGAGTTCGGCGGCGCCCAACTCGGTGACCAGCGACTGAGCGAACGGCTGGTCTACAGCGCCGATGCGCTGGCTGCGATGCCCGGACGTGCGTTCTGCGGTGCGGCGCAGGGCGACAGGGCTGCGGTCAAAGCGTACTACCGGCTGATCGACAAGCCCGATGACTCGCAGGTCACGATGGAGGCGATCCTGGCCCCGCACCGCGCGCGCACCATCCAACGCATGCGGGCGCAGACCACCGTGCTGTGCATCCAGGACGGCAGCGATTTGAACTACGCCGGTCTGGCGCAGTGTGAAGGGCTGGGCTCGATCGGCACCAACCAGACCGGTGCGCGCAGTCCGGGGCTGCACCTGCATTCGACCCTGGCGGTCAGCACTGAAGGTCTGCCGCTGGGGGTGCTGGGCGCTCAGTGCAGCG
>JAYUQJ010000107.1:0-4830 GCA_043756825.1 Betaproteobacteria bacterium
GCCCGGGCATCGGGCCCGGTGCGCAGGCGGTCGCCCTCGGCCACGGGCCAGTTGCGCAAGGCTTGATGGCTTCCACCCAGCCAGGTGGCGGCGTCGCGGTCGTACCAGTACACCTCGCCCTGCTGTGCGCTGAGCCGGCCGACCTGGGCCGGCAACTCGCCCGGCAGGGTGGCAGCGCGGGCCAGGCCTGCCAGGCCCAGCAGCCCGAGGGCGCAGGCCAGCCAGCACAGCGACCAATGTCGGACGGTGATGCGCCAGTCCGCAACCCCGACGGAGGCGACGGACCCGCCGCGCCGGCCAGCGCCCGGGTACAGGACAAGCCGGCTGACGGCAGAGCCGGCAGAGCCGGCACGGGTGGGCGGGTGGGCTGGCGTCATCGGCGGGCTCCGCCACCCCGGACGGAGCGGCCTGCAGCCTCAACGCCGCGCACCGCTCTGGCGCTGACCGGCGAAGCCTGGCGCAATGTAAAGCCGGCCCGCCTCCGCACAGCGCGGCCGCGCTCGATGTCAATCGTCGCCGTCGCCGTCGCCCAGTTCAGGAAAGAGCACGCTGGTAAAGCCCAGCCGGGTCAGGTCGCGCATGCGGGTCGGGTAGAGCCGGCCGATCAGGTGGTCGCACTCGTGCTGCACCACCCGGGCATGAAAGCCGTCAACCTCGCGCGCCAGGGGCCGGCCCTGCAGATCGAAGCCGGCATAGTGGATGCGCGCATGGCGCGGCACCTCGCCGCGCAGCCCGGGCACTGACAGGCAGCCCTCCCAACCGTCGACCATCTCGTCGCCCAGGGGGGTGATCCGGGGGTTGATCAGCACCGTCATCGGCACCGCCGGCGCCTCGGGATAGCGCTGGTTGTGCTGGAAGCCGAAGATCACCAATTGCAGGTCGACGCCGATCTGCGGCGCGGCCAGGCCGGCGCCATTGGCGGCCAGCATCGTGTCCTGCATGTCGGCCACCAGCGCAGCCAGTTCCGGCGTGCCAAAAGCCTCGACCGGCAGGGCCACGCGCAACAGGCGCTGGTCGCCCATCTTCAGGATTTCTCGCACCGCCATCGTCGTCGCTCCAGGCACCAGGGCTGCTCAGTGTAGGGGCCGGCCCGGCCGGCTGCCGCCGGCGTGATACGGCCGTGGCGTGGCCCGATCATTGAAACTGCAGCCTGACCGACGTGATTGCCAGGCGCCAGGGCCTCTGGCTGACGGACAGCCTGGCCCGGATCACGGCCCGCAAGGCGGCACGGGCACAGGCGCGGTGTCGTTGGCCGGCGCGGCACGGCTTTCAGCCACCGGGGCGGCACCGGCCAGCAGGGCGCGCAGGCCGGTTTCGTCCAATACCGCCAGGCCCAGTGCGCGGGCCTTGTCGAGCTTGCTGCCGGCGTCCTCACCCGCCACCACGAAATGGGTCTTGCGTGACACCGATCCGGCCACCTTGCCGCCGGCCGCCTCGATCAGGGCCTTGGCCTCGTCCCGGCCCAGGCCGGGCAAGCTGCCGGTCAACACCAGGGTCATGCCGGCCAGGGGCTGCGGCACAGCCAGGTCGACCGCACCCGCGCCCTCGGCCCAATGGATGCCGGCCGCGCGAAATTGCTCCACCACCTCGCGGTTGTGGGCTTGGTCGAAGAACGCACGGATGCTGCGCGCCACCACCGGACCGACATCGCGCACCTGCAGCAGCGCGTCCAGCGGGGCGTCCATCACCCGGTCGAGCGCACCAAAGTGCCTGGCCAGGTCCTTGGCCGTGGCTTCACCGACCTGGCGGATGCCCAGCGCATACAGAAAGCGCGGCAGGGTGGTGGCGCGGCTGAAGTCCAGGCCCGCCAGCAGCTTGCTGGCGCTCTTCTCGCCCATGCGCTCGAGCGCCGCCAGCTTGGCCAGGCCCAGGGTGTAGAGCTCGGGCAGGCTGCGGATCAGGCCGCTGTCGACCAGTTGATCCACCAGCTTGTCGCCCAGGCCTTCCACGTCCAGCGCCCGGCGCCCGGCAAAGTGCAGCAGGGCCTGCTTGCGCTGGGCCGCGCAGAACAGCCCCCCGGTGCAGCGGTGGTCGATGCCACCGCGCTCGCGCAGCACCGCGCTGGCACATACCGGGCAGGCGCGCGGCATGCGGAAATTGGCCACATAGGGGGTACGCGGGCCGGCGCCTTGCGCCACCCGGCCCACCACCTCGGGGATCACATCGCCGGCACGCCGCACCACCACCGTGTCACCCGGCCGCACGCCCTTGCGGCGCAGCTCGAACAGGTTGTGCAGCGTGGCATTGCTGACGGTGGTGCCACCTACGAACACCGGCGCCAGCTTGGCCACCGGGGTGAGCTTGCCGGTGCGCCCGACCTGGATGTCGATCCGCTCCAACCGGGTCATCTGCTCCTGCGCCGGGTATTTGTGGGCCACCGCCCAGCGCGGCTCGCGGGTGACGAAGCCCAGCTGCTGTTGAAGCGCCAGCGCATTGACCTTGTAGACCACGCCGTCGATGTCGAAGGGCAGCGTGTCGCGCTGGGCGCCGATCGCCCGATGAAAGGCGACCAGCCCGGCCGCGCCCTCGGCCACGCTGCGCTGTTCGCAGACCGGCAAGCCGAACGCCGCCAGGGCGTCGAGCAGCGCACTGTGGGTGGCGGGCAGATCCCAGCCCTGCGCATCGCCCAGGCCATAGGCGAAGAAACTCAGCGGCCGCTGCGCGGCGATCGCCGGGTCGAGCTGGCGCACCGCGCCGGCGGCGGCATTGCGCGGGTTGACAAAGGCCTTCTCGCCCTTGTCGCGCTGGCGCTGGTTGAGCCGCTCGAAGTCGTCGCGGCGCAGATAGACCTCGCCGCGAACCTCCAGCACCGGTGGCGCCGCACCGTTGAGCCGCAGCGGGATCTTCTGCAAGGTGCGGATGTTCTGGGTGACGTCCTCACCGGTCTCACCGTCGCCCCGCGTGGCGGCCTGCACCAGCAGCCCCTGCTCATAGCGCAGGTTGATGGCCAGGCCGTCAAACTTCAGCTCGGCGGCGTACTGCACTGGCGGCGCGTCGGGCGGCAGGGCCAGCTCGCGCCGCACCCGGGCATCGAAGGCCTCGGCGCCGCTGGCCTCGGTGTCGGTCTCGGTGCGGATGCTGAGCATCGCCACCCGGTGGCGCACCGGCGCAAAGCCGTCCAGCACCTGGCCCAGCACCCGCTGGGTGGGTGAATCAGCGGTCAGCAGCGCGGGTTGGGCGGCCTCCAGCGCCTGCAGTGCCTGGAACAAGCGGTCGTATTCGGCGTCGGGCAGCTCGGGCGCGTCCAGAACGTAGTAGCGGTGGGAATGGTGGCGCAACAGGGCGCGCAACTCGGCCGCCTGCGCCGCCTGGACCGCGAGTGCAGCGTCGGCGGGGCCGGCGCCGGTGGGGCTTTGAATCGACATCGCGGCATTGTCCGGCAGGCGGACAAAAAAACGGCACCGCAAGGTGCCGCGCTTGGGGTGCGACGGCGGGCCGCCGCCTGGCGATCAGGCGCGCCGTCGGGCCACCCCTGCCAGGCCAGCCAGGGCCAGGCCGACCAGCGCCAGGGCCCCGGGTTCGGGCACCACCGCCGTGACCCCGATGAGGTTGAAGCGGCCGGGGTTGAACGGCGCGGGCGAGAAGCCGGCAGGGTCACCCGACCGGGAGATGCCGTTGAAGCTGGTACACCCCGATTCGCCCGGCACGTCCTGGCCCTGCCCAACCAGATCCGTGACAGGCGCCGCACCCGTGACGGTCTGGTTACCCCGATCTCCACCGCTGCAAAGCACGCTGGTAGCGCCGGTCAGCGTACCTGCCGTTTCGGCCCTGATTTCGTAGCTGATGTTGAGCGTGGCGCCCGCAGCCAGGATCTGGGTGGCAATGTAGGACCCGCTGCTGCCGAAGGCCGAGCTGGCCGTGGCCGACCCGCCGCTGCAGGCCAGGTAGCTGGCCAGCACGCCCACGTCGTCGCCGCCGACATTGGTGTTGCAGGTGGCGCCGCTGCCGGTGTAGTCAATGCGGCCATGGTCGCGCGCCACGACCGTGCCGTTGAAGGCCAGGCTCAAGAGCAGATCGGCATAGCCCGTGCCGGTGCCCGACAAGCCGATCTGGCCGCTGTCGACGTTGTACGAAAAAGTCACCAGCTGGGCCACCGCCGAGCTGTTGGTGTAGCTGTCGGTGTAAGTGGCTGAGGTGTTGCCGAAAAAAGTGCCGGTGCCTGACACCCGGGCGCCGAAATAGGTCAGGCCGGTGTTGAAGCCGTAGGTGTGGAAGAAGGTGGTACCGGTGCTGCCCATCCCGCCGCCGCCGTTGTGGAAGAAATCACCGCCGCCGGGCGATGCGGGTGTGGCCAGCGCGGTCCCCGGGCCGGTAGCGCCGGTCACGTTTTCGGCCGCCGTCAGCGCCACGGCCGGTGTGGCCTGGGCGGTCAGCGTGGCAGCCCCCAGCACGGACGCCAGGGCCAGGCAGAGCAGGCGGGGTTTGAAATGAAAGGTCATGGTCTGCATGTCTCCTACTGGTCAAGTGGCCCGTCATGCCGGGCCGGGGGTTGGCGTGCCAAAACCTGCTGCCCAAAGGTGACGGGCGGTTGCAGCGATGGCTGCGCTGGAGGTGAGCAATTAACGGGCCGTCGATACAAGCCATTGATTTGAAATTGAATTTTTCTCCCTCGACGGTGGCGATGTAAGGTTTCTCGACCAACCAGATGTAACGGAACAGCCGCGGCCAGGGGTCCGGAACGGTAGAGTCCGTGCCCATGCCTTCATCAACCCGCCTGCCCGGCCGTCTGGCCATCGCCGGGCTCTGCCTGGCCGGTCTGTGCCCGGCCTGGGCGCTGGCCGCACAGGCGGCCGGCGCCCGGCCGCCGCCGCTGGTCAGCAAGGTGCCGGC
>JAYUQJ010000108.1:0-4825 GCA_043756825.1 Betaproteobacteria bacterium
GTCTCGATCACCAGCCGCAACTTGTTGCGCTGGGCTTCCACCGCGATGTTGTTGCCGTGCACCGTGCTGCTGAAGCCGCACTGCGGCGACAGGCACAGCTGGTCGAGCGGTGCGTACCGGGCGGCCTCGTCGAGGCGGCGCTTGAGCGCGTCCATGCTCTCCATCTCGCCGAACTTGGTGGTCACCAGGCCCAGCACCACGGTCTTGCCCTTGGACAAGTAGCGCAAGGGGCGGAAGTCACCGCTGCGCTCGTCGTCGTACTCCAGGAAGAAGGCGTCGAGCTTCATCTCCGACAGCAGGGCCTCGGCTACCGGCTCGTAATTGCCGGCCGCTGCATGGGTGCTCTTGAAATTGCCGCGACACAGGTGCATGGCCAGCGTCATGCCGGCCGGCTTGTGCGCCACCACCTTGTTGATGAACTGGGCATAGCGGTGCGGCAGCTCGTTAGGGTCGTCGCCGCGCTGGCGCGCCGCCTCGCGCATCTTCTCGTCGCACAGATAGGCCAGGTTGGTGTCGTCCATCTGCACATAGGTGCAGCCGGCGTCAGCCAGCGACTGCAGCTCTTGCCCATAGGCCAGCGCCACATCGTCGTAGAAGGCGGGGTCGAGCTCGGGATAAGCCTCGCGGCTGATGCCGGCGCGGCCGCCGCGGAAGTGCAGCATGGTCGGCGACGGGATCGTCACCTTGGGTGTCAGCCCGGCCTTGACCTGGCTCCTGAGGTACTGGAAATCGGCCAATTGAATGTTCCTGGCGTGGCGCACCTTGTCGATCACGCGGATCACCGGCGGGGCCAGCTCCTCGCTGCCGTCCGGGCGCTTGACCGTGAACGGCACCTCCGTCTTGACCCCGCCCAGTTGCTCTAGAAAATCGATGTGGAAATAGGTGCGGCGAAACTCGCCGTCGGTGATGCTCTGCAGGCCCACGTCCTGCTGGAAGTTGACGATCTCGGTGATCGCCTTGTCCTCCACCGCGCGCAGCTGCTCGGCGCTGATCTGCTTCTTGACAAAGAACTGCTCGCGCGCGTCCAGCAGGAACTTGGGCCGCAGGAAGCTGCCGACATGGTCGGCGCGGAACGGGGGCGTGGTGCGAAGTGTCATGCTGGTTCTCCGGGTAGCGGGGGTGGGTAGCGGCGGTGTTGGGGGCGGTCAATGCGCCGACACGCCCAGCCACTGGTCTAGCGGTGCGGGGTCGTCCAGCAGAGCCTGGCTTTCAGCGCGGTAGGCGATGCCGCCGCGGTCGAGCACGATGCAATCGTCGGTGACGCCCAGCACCATGTGGGGATGCTGCTCGACGACGATCGAGGACAAGCCCTCCTCGCGGGCGACACGGCGGATGGCACGCAGCAGCTCCTCGATGATGATGGGCGCCAGGCCCTCGAGCGGTTCGTCCAGCAGCAGCAGCTTGGGGTTGAGCACCAGCGCACGGCCAAAGGCCAGCATCTGCTGCTCGCCGCCCGACAGCTGGTTGCCCAAGTTCTTCTTGCGCTCGGCCAGGCGCGGGAACAAGGCATAGACGCGCCGCGCGTCCCAGGCGCCCGGGCGGGCCACGGCGCTCAGGTTTTCATCCACGGTGAGCGACTTGAAGATATTGCGCTCCTGCGGCACCCAGCCAATGCCGGCGCCGGCGCGTGCGTAGACCGGCAAGGCCTGGATCTCTCGCCCGGCCAGCGTGATGCGCCCGGCATGGCGCTGGGTCACGCCCACCAGGGTGTCGATCAGCGTGGTCTTGCCAGTGCCGTTGCGGCCCAGCAGCGCCAGCGAGCGGCCCACCGCCAGCCCGAAGCTGACGTCACTCAGCACCACCGCCTCACCGTAGCCGCAACGCAGGCCTTGCACGTCCAGCAGCCAGTCAGCCATGTACACCCCCTCCAGCCACCGAATCCCCCAGGTAGACCGCCCGCACCTGGGGGTCGGCAGCGATCTGCGCGGGCGTGCCCTCGATCAGCACAGTCCCGTTGACCAGCACCGTGATGGTCCTGGCAAAGCTGAACACCAGATCCATGTCGTGCTCGATCAACACCACCGACACCTCATCGGGCAACGCCGCCACACTGGCCAGGATGTCGGCGCGCTCGGCGCCGGGCACACCCGCGGCGGGTTCGTCCAGCAGCAGCACACTGGGCTTCTGCGCCACCGCCAGCGCAATTTCCAGCAGGCGGCGCTTGCCATAGGGCAGCCTGGCGGTGGGCAGGTCGGCCAGCTCGGTCAGGCGAAACTGGGCCAGCAGGGCCTCGCACTCGGTGGCGATCTCGGCATCGCTGCCCATTGGCGACCACCAGCGCGCGGCCCGGCCCAGCCGGCCAGCCACCGCCAGCGCCAGGCTCTGCAGCGGGGTGAGGCTGCCGAACAGCTGGTTGATCTGGAAGGTGCGCACCATGCCCAGGGCCACGCGCTTGTGCGGCGCCAGGTCGGTGATGTCGCGCCCGGCCAGTTCGACCCGGCCCGAGGTGGGCGGCAACACGCCGGTCAGCAGGTTGATCAGGGTGGTCTTGCCAGCGCCATTGGGGCCGATCAGCGCATGGCGGGCGCCGCGCCGAAGGGTCATGGACACCTCATGGGTGGCGGTAATGCCGCCAAATTTCTTGACCAGAAGGTGAGTCTGCAGGACCGCATCGCTCATGATCCGCCCCGCTTGAACCACTGCCAGGGCCGGAACAGGCGCTCGCGCCCCACCAGCATCAGCAGCACCAGCACCAGGCCGATCCAGAAGGTCCAGTACTGGGCGGTGAAGGATGAGATCACATCGTGCAGCACCTTGAAGGCCATCGCACCCACCAGCCCGCCCCACAGCCAGCCGGCGCCGCCGATCACCAGCGCCAGCATCACGTCGGCGCTGCGGTGGAACTCCAGCACGTCGAGCGAGGCGAATCCCGTCGTCTGCGCCAGCAACGCGCCGGCCGCACCGGCCAGCGCGGCGGCCAGCGTGTACACCGCGGCCAGCCGGGCCTGCACCGACAGGCCGATGGCCACCAGCCGCAGCCGGTTGTCGCGCAAGGCCTGCATCGAGATGCCCAGCGGTGAATGCACGATGCGCCGCAGCAGCAGGAAGGCAATGAACAGCACGCTCAACGAATAGAAGGACGCCACCCGGGCGCCCAGATCGAACTCGAAGCGGCCCAGCAGGGGGCCCATCACCACCCCCTGCAGGCCGTCGGCGCCGCCGGTCAGGCCGTCGAACTTGTTGGCCAGCTCCAGCAGCACCAGGGCCACGCCCATGGTCACCATCAGGCGCGTCAGGTCGGTGCCGCGCACGATCATCGGGCTGGTGACCAGGCCCAGCAGGCCGCCCAGCAAGGTGCCCACCGCCAAGCCGACCAGCGGGTCGGGCATCACATGTTTGGCGAACAAGGCCGCGCCGTAGGCCCCCACGCCGAAGAAGGCCGCATGGCCGAGCGAGACGATGCCGGCATAGCCCAGGATCAGGTCGAGCGACAGCGCGAACAGCGCCAGGATGGCGATCTCGTTGACCAGCGCGGCATGCTGGCCGAACAGCAGCGCGGCGGCCCAGATGGCGGCCCACAGCGCCAGCTCCCAGGTGCGCCAGCGCGCAGGGGCCAATAGTCGGGTGGACGCGCTCACCGCCTGGCCTCACGCGAGAACAGGCCCTGCGGCCGCCACAGCAGGATCGCGATCATCAGCACATAGACGATGAATGCGCCCAGCTTGGGCAGGTAGTACTTGCCCATCACGTCGGCGATACCCAGCAGCAAGGCGGCGCCCAGCGGCCCGGTGATGGACGTGGTGCCGCCGACGGCGCAGACGATCAGGAAATAGACCATGTACTTGAGCGGAAAGGTGGGCTCCAGGCCCAGGATGTCAGCGCCCAGCGCACCGCCCAGGCCGGCCAGGCCCGATCCCACCGCGAAGGTCAGCAGGAAGATCCGGTTCACCGGGATGCCCAAGCCGGCGGCCACGCGCGGGTCGTCCACCGCAGCGCGCAGCCGGCTGCCAAAGCGGGTGCGGGTCAGCACCGCCTGCAGGCCCAGCGCCAGCGCGACGCAGGTGGTGACGATGAACAAGCGGTAGGCACCCATGCCCAGCATCCACGGGCCCGAGCCGAACTCGAAGCGCTGGCGCAGCCAATCGGGCAACTGCACGTTCTGCGGCGAGCTGCCCATGATGAAATCCACCGACGCCACCGCCATGAAGGTCAGGCCGATCGAGAACAGCACCTGGTCGAGGTGGGGCTTGCCATACATCTGCCGGTACAGCGTGCGCTCCAGCAAGGCACCGGCGGCCGCCGTGACAAGAAAGGCCACCGGCAGGCAGGCCAGAAAGGGCCAGCCGGCGCGCTGCATCAACACCACCAGGATGTAGCCGCCGGCCATTGCGAAGGCGCCATGGGCCAGGTTGATGAAGTTCATCAGGCCCATGGTCACCGCCAGCCCCAGGGCCAGCACGAACAAGAGCATGCCGAAGGCGATGCCGTCGAAAAGCAGGGTCAGCATCGGTGCATGGCGTGTGGTCGGCGGCGCAGCATCGCTGGCGACGCTGCCGCGCGCCGGATGGCACGCGGCGCGGGCATCACTTCAGCTTGCCGGGGTCCTTGACCGCCTTCTGGACATCGAACTCGATGTTCCAGAGCTGGCCGTCCCTGCGCTCGACCTTGCGGGTGTAGATGTCCTGCACGATATCGCGGGTCTGGCCGTCGATCAGGATCTGGCCGCGCGGGCTCTCCAGGATCTGGCCCTTCATGGCGGTCAGCAATGCATCGCCGCCGGCGCCCTTGCTGCCGTCCAGGCCCTTGGCGATCAGCCGCATGCCGTCGTAGCCGCCCACCGCCATGAAGTTGGGGCGAAACTTGTTCATGGCCTGGAAATCGGCGA
>JAYUQJ010000109.1:0-4824 GCA_043756825.1 Betaproteobacteria bacterium
TGGCCGAAATCGAGAAGAGCCGGCAGGACCATGGCCAGCAGATGCCGCCCTGGCTGGTCGACCGCACGCTGCGCAACATCCTGGTCGACCTGACCGGCAACACCCACCGCAGCGAGTTCTGCATCGACAAGCTCTACTCGCCCGATTCGGCCACCGGCCGGCTCGGCCTGCTCGAGCTGCGCGCCTTCGAGATGCCGCCGCACGCGCGCATGAGCATCGTGCAGCAGCTGCTGCTGCGCGCCCTGGTGGCGCGCTTCTGGGCCCAGCCCTACCAGCAGCCGCTGGTGCGCTGGGGCACCGAGCTGCATGACCGCTACCTGCTGCCCACCTTTGTCTGGCAGGATTTTCAGCATGTGATCGAGGAGATGGCCTTCGACGGCTTCGCCTTCGATGCCGCCTGGTTTGCGCCGCATTTCGAGTTCCGCTTTCCCAAGGTCGGCGAATTCAGCGCCGAAGGCGTGCGCCTGCAGCTGCGCAGTGCGCTCGAGCCCTGGCACGTGATGGGCGAGGAGGGCTCGTCGGCCGGCACGGTGCGCTATGTGGATTCGTCGGTCGAGCGCATCGAGTTGAAGGTCAGCGGCCTGATCCACCCGCGCCATGTGATCACCTGCAACGGCGTGCCGGTCCCCTTGCAGCCCACCGGGCGGGTGGGTGAGTTCGTCTGCGGCGTGCGCTACCGCGCCTGGTTGCCACCCACCGCGCTGCACCCCAGCGTCGGCACCGACGTGCCGCTGGTCTTCGATTTGGTCGACCGCTGGATGAACCGGTCGCTGGGCGGTTGCCAGTACCACGTGGCGCATCCGGGCGGCCTGAGCTATGCCAGCTTCCCGGTCAACGCCTTCGAGGCCGAGAGCCGGCGCCTGGCGCGCTTCTTCACCATCGGCCACACGCCCGGTCGCATGGCCGTGGGCCAGCCCCGCCGCAGCCACGAGTTCCCGTTCACGCTGGATCTGCGCACGGCCTGAGCTGCGCCCGCTGCAGCCGGAGGGGGGCGCGGCGGCCGGCGGCCAGCGCATGCTGGGGGTGATCGGGCCCGGCGATGCAGCGCCGGCAAGGCATGATCGGGACATGCAAAGCAGCCTGCTGGCCGACGATGACGACCTGCCCGCTGCCGCCCAGTTGGCAGCCGCTGCGGCACGGCGTGCCAGCCCGGGGCATTTTGACGAGTGGCGCGCGCTCACCGCCAGCCAGGCCGCCGCCCAGGCCGCCGCCAGCGGCGCCGCCCTGGGCGCGCCGGCGCCGCACTGGCAGCAGTTCTTTGCCACCCTCGGGCCGCAGGGCTGGGGCGAGCTGGGCGCCCGGGCCGTGCGGGTGCAGCAGCGGGTGCATGAGGACGGCGCCACCTACAACGTCTATGCCGAAGGCAACCCGGCGGCGCGGCCCTGGCCGCTGGAACTGCTGCCCTTCATCGTGCAGCCCGGTGAATGGGCACAGATAGAACAAGGCGTGCAGCAGCGGGCGCGCCTGATGGCCGCCGCGCTGGCCGACATCTATGGCCCGCAGACCCTCTTGCGCGACGCGCTGCTGCCGGCATCGCTGGTATTTGCCCACCCGCATTACCTGCGCGCCGCGCATGGCCTGTGGCCGGCGGGTGGCGGCAGCGGCCTGGCGATCGTCGCCTTTGACCTGGCGCGCAAACCCGAGGGCGGGTTCTGCATGCTGGCCCAGCGCCTGCAGGCGCCGTCCGGCCTGGGCTATCTGCTCGAGAACCGCCTGATCATCGGCCCGCAGTTCAGCGAGCAATTCGCGGCGCTGCGGGTGCAGCGGCTGGCGGGCGCCTTCCGGTCGCTGCTGGACGGGCTGATGCAGGCCAGCCCGGCCGGTGCGCGCAGCCGGGTGGTGCTGCTCACGCCGGGGCCGTTCAACGAGACCTATTTCGAGCAGGTCTTCCTGGCCCGCTACCTGGGCGTCACCCTGGTCGAGGGCAATGACCTGACGGTGCGCGGCAAACGCCTCTACCTCAAGACCCTGCGCGGCCTGGACCAGGTGCATGTGGTGCTGCGCCGGGTCGACGACGAGTTTCTCGACCCGCTGGAACTGCGGCCCGATTCGCAACTGGGGGTGCCCGGCCTGCTGCAGGCCTTGCGCGCCGGCGAGGTGGTGATGGCCAATACCCCGGGCGCCGGGGTGCTGGAAAGCCCCGGCTTGACTGCTTTCTGGCCAGCGGTGGCCGATCGCTTGCTGGGCCAGCGCCTGTTGCTGCCCGCCTCCACCAGCTGGTGGTGCGGCGAGTCCAGCGTCTGGGCTGCGCAGCGCGGGCGCCTGGCGGATTTTGTGGTGGTGCCCACCTTTCCCAACAGCGGCTTCGGCGCCACCGTGGCGGCCCAGCTGGGTGCGGCCGACCGGGCGGCCCTGCTGGCGCGCATCGACGCCCAGCCGGCGGCCTTCACCCTGCAGCAGCGGGTGCTGCCAGGCGAAACACCGGTCTGGGTGGCGGGGCAGTTGCAGCCACGCGCGTCGGTGCTGCGGGTCTATGCGCTGGCCGACGGTCATGGCCACTGGCGCGTGCTGCCCGGCGCCCTGACCCGGGTGGCGGGCCAGGACCTGGGTCGGCCGAACCCCAACCAGGACCCCTGGCTGAGCATGCAGCACGGCAGTGCCAGCGTCGACACCTGGGTCATCACCCGCGGGGCGGTGGACGACAGCTCGCTGCTGCCCAAGCCCCTGGCGGCCCAGGATCTGCTGGATTCGCAGCGCAGTGTCACCAGCCGGGCCGCCGAGAGCCTGTTCTGGCTGGGTCGGTATGCGGAGCGGGCCGAGAACGCGGTGCGCCTGACCCGGCTGGCGCTGGAGTCGCTGCATGACGGCGGCCCGCCGGTGCAGCGCCTGCTGGGCGACCTGGCCCGATTTCACGGCCTGGTGGGGCGCGCTGTGCCCGGGCCGGACAGGGCGCCGCGGGTCTTCGAACGCGCCTTGTTGCAGGGCCTGGCCGCCGACAGCGACGCCACCGGCGCCTACAGCAGCTTGCGCAGCCTGCGCCAATGCGCCCAGTCGCTGCGCGAGCGCCTGTCGTCCGAACATTGGCAGCTGCTCAACGAGGTGCTCGAACCGCTGGACCGGCAGGGGTCCGACGCCCGTGCCGCCGAAGAAGCGCCAGGCCCGGACGCCACCCGCGCCGACCTGCTGGGTGTGCTGGGGCGCATTGCCACCCAGCTGTCTGCCATCACCGGTGCGCAGACCGACCGCATGATCCGCGATGACGGCTGGCGCCTGCTCAGTGTGGGCCGGCAGCTCGAACGCCTGCACACCCTGTCGCATGCCCTGGCCCAGGGCTTCGAGCAGCAGGTACACGAGACCGATGACGGCTTTCTGCTGCTGCTGGCCCTGTTCGACAGCGTCATCACCTACCGGGCGCGCTTCCAGGGCCGGCGCGAGGCCCTGCCGCTGCTGCACCTGCTGGTGGTGGACACCGACAACCCGCGGTCGCTGGCCTGGGTGGCGCGTACCCTGCGCGATCGCCTGCGCAAGCTCGCGCGCCACGACACGGCCTGGTCCGACAGCGTCAGTGCCGGCCTGTCGATGCCCGAAGACTGGCCCTTGGCCCGGCTGGCCCAGGCCGATCCGCGGGGGCGGCATGCCGACCTGATCCAGGCCCTGCACGCCTGCAGCGCAGACTGCCGCAGCTTGTCCGACGCCATCGGCCGCCGCCTGTTTGCCCATGTCGACAGCCCCGACCGGACGGTCTGGCAATGACGCCGATGCGTCCGATCGAGCCGATGCCGCCGCTGTTGCCGGTGGTGCCGCTGTTGCCGGTGGTGCCGGTGGTGCCGGTGGTGCCGGTGGTGCCGGTGGTACCGGTGTTGCCGGTGGCGGCCGGGCCGGCGGTTGACACGGCGCCCGGCGCGTCGCCCGGGCGGCCCGCTGGACCGGCGCAAAGCCAGACCCAGATCCAAAACCCGAACCAGAACCAGCGCCCGGCCGCAGCGCTGCGGGTCGGCTTGCCGGCGCCGGCGCCTGCGCCCGGGCCACGCCTGCTGTCGGTCTGCCACCAGACCCGCTACGACTACGACCGGCCGGTGGAAGTGGCCCACCACAGCGCCTGGCTGCGCCCACGCGACACCGAAGGCCAGCAGGTGCTGGACTGGACCTTGAACATCGATCCGGCGCCCGAAGACCCGGTGCAGGAAAGCCGCGACGCCTTTGGCAACTGGCGCCATGGCTTCAGCCACGCGCGGGTGCATGACAGGCTGACCGTGGTCAGCCGCTTCCAGGTGCGACTGCTGGCCAGGCCGGCCCTGGACGCCGCCGCCAGCCCACCTTGGGGCGACGCGGCACGCGCGCTGCGCTACCGCGCCGGGGTGACGCAACCCGACGCGGTGGAATTCATGTTGCCCACGCGTTTTGCCCCGGCCGATCCGCGGCTGGCCGACTATGGGCGTGACCTGTTCAGCCCGGGCCGCCCGCTGGTGCAGGCCGCCCAGGCCCTGATGAGCCGCATCCATGCGCGCATGGTCTTCAACCCGCGCGCCACCGATGTGGCCACCGACGCACTGCAGGCCCTGGCCAAGGGGCAGGGCGTTTGCCAGGACTTCGCCCACCTGATGATCGGGGTGATGCGCTCGCTGGGCCTGGCGGCGCGCTATGTCAGCGGCTACCTGCTGACCCAGCCGCCGCCCGGCCAGGCGCGCCTGATCGGCGCCGATGCCAGCCATGCCTGGGTCGAGTTCTGGTGCCCCCGGCATGGCTGGGTGGCGCTGGACCCCACCAACGACCTGTGGGTCGGCCAGGACCATGTCACGCTGGCCTGGGGCCGCGACTATGCCGATGTGGCGCCGCTGCGCGGGGTGATCCGCGGGGGCGGCAAAGCGCCGCCGATCGTGAGCG
>JAYUQJ010000110.1:0-4799 GCA_043756825.1 Betaproteobacteria bacterium
GGTCATCGCCGTCCAGCGACACCAGCATCCGCAGCAGGTTGACCGAATTGAATGGGAACTTGGGGTTCATCCTGAATCGGTGGAGGCCGTGCTTCGCAATGAAGCGCTGCATTTCCAAGCTGGCATAGGCGTTCTTGCCCTTCACGCCGGCATCGCGGATGAAGGGCGGCGCATTGCCGGTCAATTTGTGCATCCCGCCAAGGAACGCCGGCGTGATCTTGATCTGCGCACCCTGCCGCGCGGCGAGCGCGCGCAGCGGCTGCCACACCAGATAGGCGTTGGGGCTGACGAAGTCAAAGATCAGTTCAATGGTTTTGGTCACAGTCATCCTCTTGTTGCTTATCGGAACACGGCCTCTCCACACGGTCGTGCATGCCACCTTGCCTGCCGAAGATCGGTCAGGTCTTGATACCCTTTTCGAACGCTGGCCGCGCCTCCAGACGCTTCAGATAGGCGTGCAGGTGGGTCATCTCCTCGGGCATGCAGCCCAGGCGGCGCGCCATGAAGCAGGCATGGCCCAGCATGAAGTCCACGCCCGACAGCGCACCGATCACGCAGTCCTTGCCGGCCAGCGCCTGGTTCAACGGTTCCAGCGTCTTGGTCAGCAGGCGCTTGGCCTGGCCCAGGATCTCCTCGTTGCGCCGCTCAGGCGGCAGCAGGATGGTTTGCACCACGATGGTGTTGATCGGCGGCATCACCATGCCCTCGCAGAAGTGCAGCCACTGCAGATACTTTGGAAACAGCGGCGAATCTACCGCCGGCCTCAGAGATCCGTCGCTGTGGCGCGCGATGAGGTACTCGACGATCGCGCCGGACTCATACAGCATCACATCGCCGTCTTCCAGCACCGGCACGCGGCCCAGCGGGTGGCGCGCGCGGTGCTCGTCGGACTTCAGCGCCTTGGGGTGGAACTCCATGCGGTTGAGTTCGTAGGGCAGTTTCAGCTCTTCCAGCAGCCAAAGGATGCGTCCGGCGCGGCTGTTGGGGGCATGGTGCAGTTTCAGCATGGGGTGCTCCTACTTCAGATCCGGGCTGCCGGCATGGTTCCACCAGGCCAGGTCGGAATGGGCGCGCAGGTCGAGCTCGAAGGTCCAGGCCGAGCGGTGCTGGTGCGCGATGTGGAAATAGGTGTTGGCCATCTCGGCGGGCAGCAGCAGGCCGTCGTTGTCCAGTCCCTTCTTCTCGCGCAGTGCCTGGAACTTCTCAGCGCCCAGCATCTTGCCCAGGGTGTCGGGCGCATCCACTGCGCCGTCGATGACGATGTGCGCGACATGGATGCCCTTGCTCGCAAACTGAGCGTTCAATGACTGGCACAGCATGCGCCGCCCGCCCATGGCCGCGGCGTGCGAATGCTGGCCCGCGTTGCCGCGCAGCGCGGCGGTGGCCGATGTCACCAGCAGCACCCCCCTGCCGCGCTGCTCCATGTGCGGAAACAGCACCTGCGCCAGGCGGAACAGGCCGAAGGTGGCCATGCGCCAGCCCATCTCGAAGGCTTTGAGCGTGGTGCTGGCCAGGCCCCGGTCGCCGATCTGCGCGCCCAGGTTGAACACCGCCACCGTGATCGGGCCGATGTCGGCCTCGATGTGGGTGACCAGTTGCTCGATGCTGCCTTCTTCCACCGCATTGAGCATGAAGCCGGTGGCCGAGCCGCCCTCGGCCACGATCTCGGCCACCAGCTTGTCCAGCCCGGCCTTGTCGCTGCGACGCGCCAGGCAGGCGTGGTAGCCCTCGCGGGCAAAGCGCTTGGCGACATTGCCGCCGATGCCGGCACCAGCGCCGATCACCAGGCAGACGGGTCTCGTCATGATTGAATCCTTCACCGATTGGGTTGTCATTCTGCACCGATCATTCCAGAATACAAGCATGGCACGCCCCACTGAATTCGATCGGCGCAAAACCGTGAACCGCGCGCTGGCGCTGTTCTGGCGCCAGGGCTACCAGGCCACCTCATTGGCCGATCTGCTGGCGGCCATGGGCATCGGCCGCAGCAGCTTCTACGCGGCGTTCACCGACAAGCGCAGCCTGTTCATCGAGTGCCTGGAGCTGTTTGCGGCGCGTACGATCAAGTTGCTGCAACGCTCCCGCGCCCAGATGCTGCCAGTGGATGCATTGCAGAGCTTCTTCGAACGCAATTTCATCGGCCCGGGTGGCGCCGCTGCCTTCAAAGGGCACTGGGGCTGCATGCTGGTGAACACCGTGCTCGAGATGGCCGGTGTCGACGATGACCTCTCCTTGCGCGCCAGCCGTCACCTGGGTGATTTGCAGCGCGACTTTCAGGACTGTCTGCAGGACGCTGGCGCGACGCCGGCACAAGCCGAAGAACTGGCCGCCATGCTGATGCTGTTCAACGAGGGCGTTCGCGTGTCGAGCCGCCGCCGCTTGCCCGATACGCAGCACCTGCAACCCATAGCCACCACTTTTCGCCTGATACGGAGTGCCATTGCATGACCAGCGCCACGCCCATCCCCGCCAAGCGATTCACCAACGTCAGCGGCCACCGCCTCGCCCTTGTCGAGATGGGCCAGGGCGGCCCCATCGTGCCGTCATGCCAAGACCGAGTTGGGACGACGGGCCGGAAAATGCGCGGGGCATCTTCCAGGGCTTTCGCTCGCCCAAGGGCGAGACCTGGTGCTCAAGCGCCACCTGTTCATCGAGGGCGTGTTGCCCGGCGCCATCCTGCGCAAGCTGTCGGACGAGGAAATGGCGGCCTATCGCGCGCCGCTCGTAAGAGAAGAGGATCGGCAGCCGATGCTCAACGGGCCGCGGCAGATCGCCATTGCCGGTGAGCCGCCGAATGTCGTTGCCCTGGTGCAGCAGTACGCGCAGTGGTTGAGCACCAGCCCCGTGCCCAAGCTCTTCGTCAACGCCGAGCCGGGTTCCGTCCTGGTCGGCGCGCAACGCGAGGTCTGCCGCAGCTGGCCCCACCAGCAGGAGGTGACGGTGCCCGGCAAAGCCGGCCGCCGCGTGATGCGCAGCATTGACATGGCCCAGCAGAGAGCACGGCCCTGCAGCGGTGAGCAATCATCCCTTCCTGACCTCGCCCGAACCCGCCCGAAAGGCAAAGCCGCCATGGACCTGAAAGCACTGTTCGACCTGGGCGCCCGGGTGGGCGACAAGCTGGTGGCACGCGGCGAGACTGTGGCCGTGGCCGAATCATCGGCCGGTGGCCTGGTCTCGGCCGCGCTGCTGGCGCGCGCCGGTGCCTCGGCCTACTACTTTGGCGGAGCGGTGCTCTACACCCGGCGCTCACGCCGGCTGCTGACCACGCTGACCTCGGACGACACGGTGGGCAAACGCTCGTCCAGCGCACCTTATGCCGCCTTGCTGGCGGGCCACCAGCGCCAGCGCTTCAAGGCCAGTTGGGGCCTGGCCGAGACCGGCGCCGCCGGCCCCAGCGGCAACACCTACGGCGACCCGGCAGGCCACAGCTGCCTGGCGGTGGACGGCCCGGTGCAGCGCGCGCACATGCTGCGCACCGGCCACGGTGCGCGTGCCGCCAACATGCTGGCGTTTGCGGCCGCGGCACTCGAACTGCTGGAACAGGCCATCGATGCCGCACCGGCCGTGGCCAGCCCGTCGGCCAACGGCACCAACGGCACCAACGGCACCAACGGCGCCTGAGAGACTGAGAGACTGAGAAACTATCGGTCTCTCAACCCGGCAGGGCCAGCAGTCGCACCAGGGTCAGCATGCGGGCCGGCAGGGCGTCCACCTCGCCCACCACCCAGTAGCGGTTCTTCGGGCAGATGCGGCGCAGGTAGTCGTTGGCGGCGGCGTCGACCGAGAGGTTGAAGCAGCCGATGCCGGCGCGTTGGGCCTCGCGCAAGGCCTGCGCCGTGTCCTGCAGGCCGTGCTGCAGGGCGTCATCACCCGTGCCGTAGTCGCTGTCCTGCGGGTAGCCGTCGGACAGCACGATCAGGACCTTGCGCCGCGACGGCTCGGCCAGCAGGCGGTGCGCGGCATGGCGCACCGCGGCCCCAGTGCGGGTGGCGCCCTGCGGCTGCACCGCCGCCAGCGCGGCCGCCTGCATAGCCGACCAGGGCTCGCCGAAGTCCTTGACCACGGCAAAGTCCACGTTCAGCCGCCCGGCACCCGAGAAGCCGAACACCGCATGGCGGTCACCCAGGGTGTGCAAGGCCTCGCACAGCAGGGCCGCGGCGTCGCGGGCCAGGTCGATCACCCGGCACCGGGGTGTGCTGTCCGCCTGCAGGCGGCTGCCGCTGGCCTGCCACAGCACGTCGTCCATCAGCGGCGCGGGCGGGGTGCTGGCGTTGCGGCTGGGGATGAGGAAGCCGGTGCTGCTGCTGGTGTCCAGCAGCAGGGCCACGCTGAGCGAGCGCCGGCGGATGGGCCGAGCCTGGTAGAACCGCCCATCGGTATCCCCGGGCCCGGCGCGGCATGCCACCCGGGCGTCCAGCGCGGCGTCCAGATCGATCACGTCACCGTCGCGCATGTGGCGCTCACGCCGGGGGGCATCGGCATGCAGGCTGGCAAAGCGACGCCGGATCTGCCGCACCAGGGCCGGAAAGCGGGCCTGCAGGCCGGCCATGAACTGCAGGTCCGTGCCCTGCAGGCGCCGTTCGTGCACGGCGGCCCAGTGGCGGCGGTGGGCCTGCAAGCGGAAGTCCCATTCGTCGTGCCAGGTGGTGTGCAGGCCCCGGGCCGGTGTGCCGGGGCGCGCACTGGCACTGGCACTGGCACGTTGCCGGCTGGTGCTGGTGCTGGTGCTGGTGCTGGTGCTGGTGCTGGTGCTGGTGCTGGTGCTGGTGCTGGTGCTGGTGCTGGTGCTGGTGCTGGTG
>JAYUQJ010000111.1:0-4789 GCA_043756825.1 Betaproteobacteria bacterium
ATGAAGCGGCTCATGCGGTGGGCGTCTGTTTGAACTTACCCAATTGTCCAAGCTGGCGCATGCTTGCGGTAGCTGGGAAAGCCCGACAGGCTCCTAGCCACAGCGGCAAATCCATCGGTTTTCTTAAGTCGCTCACAGAATCGAACACTGCACTAGGTGTTCGACAGGCAGGGTGGCCAGGCAGTCGGCCGGCTGGGCTGTGGAGTGTGTGCGGCGGGATGTTGCCGCAGTATTGCCCGGCGCGTGGCGGGCGGTGGCGGGTGGGGGCGGGGGGGTCAGCGCCGCTCCACCAGCGCCGGTGTCAGGTTCAGGGCCTCGCGCAGCCTGTCGGCGGCCTGGCGCGCGTCGGCCCGGCTGGCATAGGGGCCGGCCTGCAGCCTGTGCCATTGGCGCTCGCTGAAGATCGCCAGCAGCGGCGCCAGCCAGCTCACCTCTTGCGCCACCTGTTGTTGCAAGCCCATCGCGGCATCGCGCTGCGAAAAGGCGCCCAGCTGCAGCCAGAAGCCGCGGTGGGACCGGGTCGCCGCCTGGGCCTGGGCCGGGGCCGGGGCCGCGATCGGCAGGGCGGCGGCGGGCAGGGTTTCAGGCGCGACCGACGGCGCCGCCGGCCATGCGGGCGGCGCCGTTGCCAGGGCCGACCCGTCGCCAGGTGCGGCGGCGCCAGCCAGCGCCGCGCCACTGCGCCAGGTGCCCAGGCGGATGGCCTCGTAGGTGATGCGTTCAACCTCCACCGGCGCCACCCCGGCCAGCACGCCCAGCTTGAGTGCGGCGGTGTAGCTCAGGTCGATGATGCGGTCGGCGTGGAACGGCCCGCGGTCATTGACCCGCACCACCACCTCACGGCCATTGGCTGGGTTGCGCACCCGCGCATAGCTGGGCAGGGGCATGGTCTTGTGCGCCGCCGACATCGCGTACATGTTGTAGGTCTCGCCGGTGGCGGTGCTGCGGCCATGGAATTTGCGGCCGTACCAGCTGGCCAGGCCGCGTTGCACCAGCGGCGGGTCGCCGGCCAGCGGTGTGTAGGCCTGGCCCAGGGTCTCGTAGGGCTTGTTGGGGCCGCCGGGCCGCACCAGTTCCAGGCGCGGCTGTGCGTCGGGCACGGCCAGCAGGTCGGCCGGCGGGTTGGCGCCCGGGCCATCGCGGCCGGGGTCGATGGCCGGTGGCCATCCGGCCGGCGGTGTGCCCGGTGAGGTGCGTGCCGGGCTGGCGGGCGCCCCCTGGCGCGGCGGCAGGCTGCTGCAGCCGGCCAGCGCGGCGGTCAGTGCCAGCAGGGCCAGCGCCCGGCGTTGGCTGCAGCGCGCCCCTGGCCGCGGGGTGCGGCAGGCGGTGGGGGCTGGCGGGGGCTGGGGCATCCGGCGATTGTGCCGGCGCGGCTTCGGCGCCCGGCCAGGCCGGCCCCAGGCAGTCACCCATGCAATCACCCAGGCGATCACCCAGGCGATCACCCCGGCCATCCGCAGCAAACCGCGGGCGACGCGGCGGCCGCGCGGCAGAATCGAAGCCATGCCTGCGGCGCCGCCAGACCACAGCCCCCTGCCCAATGCCACACGCCCGGCCCCGCCCGCTGAAAAATCCGGGCCGCAGCGGGCCATGGAAAAGCTGGGCCTGCGCCGCGACATCGACCTGGCGCTGCACCTGCCGCTGCGCTACGAGGACGAGACCCGGGTGGTGCCGATTGCCGACAGCCCCGACGGCGAGCCGGTGCAGGTGGAAGGCAGCGTCACCGAATGCCGCATCGAGCTGCGCGGCCGGCGCCAATTGCTGGTGCGCATCCAGGACGACAGCGACAGCCTGCTGCTGCGCTTCCTCAACTTCTACCCCAGCCACCAGAAGACCCTGGCCGTGGGCGCCCGGGTGCGGGTGCGCGGCGAGGCCCGCAGCGGCTTTTTCGGGCGCGAGATAGTGCACCCGCACTTCAAGTCGGTGGACGAGCACAGCCCGCTGGCGACCTCGCTGACCCCCGTCTACCCCACCAGCGCCCAGCTGCCCCAGGCCTACCTGCGCAAGGCGGTGGCCGCCGGGCTGCGCCGCGCGCCGCTGGACGAGCTGCTGCCCCCGGGCAGCGTGCCCGCCGGCCTGCCCACCCTGCGTGAGGCATTGCAGCGCCTGCACCACCCACCGGCCGGCGAATCGATGGCCGCGCTGGACGACCGCAGCCACCCGGCCTGGCAGCGGCTGAAGTTCGAGGAGCTGTTGTCGCAGCAGCTCTCGCAGCTGGCCTCGCAACGCGAACGTGCAAGGCTGCGCGCTCCGCTGCTGCAGGCCCGGCCGGGGGGCTTGCACGAGCAGTTCCTGGCCGCGTTGCCGTTCCAGCTGACCACCGCCCAGCGCCGGGTGGCCGAGGAGATCGCCGCCGACCTGTGCAGGCCGCGCAGCGATGCGCCCCCCCCGGCCGGCGGCGCCACCCCGATGAACCGCCTGCTGCAGGGCGACGTGGGCTCGGGCAAGACGGTGGTGGCCGCGCTGGCCGCCACCATCGCCATCGACAGCGGCTGGCAATGTGCGCTGATGGCGCCCACCGAATTGCTGGCCGAGCAGCATTTCCGCAAGCTGGTGCAGTGGCTGCAACCCCTGCTCGCACCGCTGGGCTTCGGCATCGCCTGGTTGACGGGCAGCCGCAAGGGCAAGGGCCGGGCCCGCATGGTGGCCCAGGTGGCCTCGGGCGAGGCGATGCTGGTGGTGGGCACCCAGGCGGTGATCCAGGACGATGTGCACTTCGCCCGGCTGGGCCTGGCCATCATCGACGAGCAGCACCGCTTTGGCGTGGCCCAGCGCCTGGACCTGCGGCGCAAGCTGGCGGCGCAGCCGCTGGACGCAGCGGTCGGCGCCGGCCCGCTCGAGCCGCACCTGCTGATGATGAGCGCCACGCCGATCCCGCGCACCCTGGCGATGACCTACTTTGCCGATCTCGATGTCAGCACCATCGACGAGCTGCCGCCCGGCCGCACCCCGGTGCTGACCAAGGTTTTCGACGAGCAGCGCCGGCCGCAGGTGATCAAACGCATCACCGAGGAGGTGGCCCGCGGCCGGCAGGTCTACTGGGTCTGTCCGCTGATCGAAGAGTCAGAGACCCTCGACCTGCAAAACGCCACCGAGGCCCATGCCGAGCTGGCCGCTGCCTTGTCGGGCTGCAGCGTGGGTCTGCTGCATGGCCGCCTGGGCTCGGCCGACAAGGCTGCCACGATGGCGCAGTTCGTCAGCGGCCAGATCCAGGTGCTGGTGGCCACCACGGTGATCGAGGTGGGGGTGGACGTGCCCAATGCCAGTCTGATGGTGATCGAGCATGCCGAGCGCTTCGGCCTGAGCCAGCTGCACCAGCTGCGCGGCCGGGTCGGGCGCGGCGCGGTGGCCAGCGTGTGCGTGCTGCTCTACCAGGGCCCGCTGTCGCCCACCGGCAAGGACCGGCTGCGCGCCATGGCCGAAACCAACGACGGCTTCGACATCGCCCGGCGCGACCTGGAGATCCGCGGCCCGGGCGAGTTCATGGGCGCGCGCCAGAGTGGTGACGCGCTGCTGCGCTTTGCCGACCTGGACGACGACGCCCCGTTGCTGCAGCAAGCCCGGCGGCTGGCACCCGATCTGCTGCAGCGCCATGCCGCCGCCGCCCAGGCGCATGTGGCACGCTGGCTGGACACGCGCGCGGATTTCCTCAAGGCCTGAAACCGTCACCGGCTGGCCCGGCCGCCGCTGCCGCCGCCGCGCCGGTTGCGATCACAATCGGCCGGGCCGGTCAGCCCGTGACTGCCACCCCCCGTGATCCCCCATGACCCTGACCGAGCTTCGCTACATCGTCGCCGTGGCGCGCGAGCGCCACTTTGGCCGCGCCGCCGAGGCCTGCTTCGTGTCGCAGCCCACGCTGAGCGGGGCGATCAAGAAGCTGGAGGAAGAGCTCGAGGTCAAGCTGTTCGAGCGGGGCACCACCGAGGTCAGCGTCACCACGCTGGGTGAGGCCATCGTGCGCCAGGCCCAGTCGGTGCTGGAGCAGGCCGCCGCGATCAAGGAGATCGCCAAGCGCGGGCAAGACCCGCTGTCGGGCCCGCTGCGCCTGGGCATCATCTACACCATCGGCCCCTACCTGCTGCCCGACCTGGTGCGCCAGGTGATCCATCAGACCCCGCAGATGCCGCTGCTGCTGCAGGAGAACTTCACCGCCAAGCTGCTGGACATGCTGCGCAGCGGTGAGATCGACTGCGCGATCATGGCTGAGCCGTTTCCGGACGCCGGGCTGGCGGTGGCGCCGCTCTATGACGAGCCCTTCATGGTGGCCGTGCCCAGCGCCCACCCGCTGGCGCAGCGCCGCGCCATCGCGTCCGAGGAGCTCAAGCGCGAGACCATGCTGCTGCTGGGCACCGGGCATTGCTTCCGCGACCATGTGCTGGAGGTCTGCCCCGAGTACGCCCGCTTCGCCAGCGATGCCGAGGGCATCCGCAAGAGCTTCGAGGGCTCGTCGCTGGAGACCATCCGCTACATGGTGGCCTCGGGCATGGGCATCACGGTGGTGCCCCAGCTCAGCGTGCGCAGCTTCGAGCGTGCCGGCGGCAGCGACCACGTGGGCTACGTGCCTTTCGAGCCCCCGGTGCCCACCCGCCGGGTGGTGTTGGCGTGGCGGCGCAGCTTCACCCGCTATGAGGCCATTGCCGCGCTGCGCAATGCGGTGTATGCCTGCCCGCTGGACGGCGTGACCCGCCTGTCCTGAGAGACTGAGAGTTTTTCGATCATGCCCGCTCACCACCCCAAAACGCACCCGCTCGTCGTTGCAAATGCTCGCCATAGCCCGGGCTATGGCTGC
>JAYUQJ010000112.1:0-4787 GCA_043756825.1 Betaproteobacteria bacterium
CCACCCGCACCAGGGCCCGCACCCAGCCCTGGCGGAAGCCCGACAAGGCCACCTCGTCCAGGCCGAAGCGCAGCACCGTCAGGCCGATGTAGATCAGCCGAAGAATCTGGCCCATCGGGTGACCTAGGGCTTGCCGACCCGGCCGACCACCACCGCCGCGCCCTGTACCGCCGCGCGCAGGGCGCGCGCCAGGCCGCCCCCGATGCGGTGCAGTTCGTGCGCCAGCGTGGGGCCGAACAGGCGGTGCAGATCGTCGGCCACGTCCCAGCGCAGGTTCTTGAGCAGCCAGTCGACGTCGGCGGCCAGGGCCGCGTCGCCCTCGACCACCAGGTCCGGCATCTCGCCCGACATCAGCTTGAGCGCCAGCGCGGCAGGGTTGCCGGCCTCGAGACACACGTTCAACTGGGCCGGCATGGGGTCGCGGCACCATTCCACCAGCCCGGCCGGCGTGATTGCAAAGGCCAGCGATGGCGGCGCCGGCAACAGCCGCGGCCACTGCAGCAATTCAAGGCGCAGCACCTGGCCGCTGTGCGGCACGAGCCGCTCGCGCGCCTGCGGCTCGGCCGCCAGCACATGGTTGACCACCAAAACCAGGCGGTCCATCAAGGCAGGCGCCAACAAGGCATTCAAATTGGGCAACATCGCCAGGATTGTAGGCAGCGTGTCCTGTGTGCCGGTCGGGGCCGGCGCAATGGCGGGCGGATTTGAACGAGAATCCGCCATTTCGCGTGTCCGGCATTGACGTTGCAGGCACTGCAGGCCCCAAGCAATTCCAACCCTCGCAATCGCTGCGGTGTGCACGGTCAGAACCCGTGCCGGCATCCGTATCCTGAGACCCGATGTTCGAAACCTACAGCAGCCGCAGTTTCAGCAGCGCACCGCAGTCGATCACCTCGTTCGTCGCCACCGTGATGGAGCCGGCGATCACGGTACTGGTCTACAGCCTGGCCATGGCCTGGGAGGGCGAGACCATGGGCCGGGCTGACTGGACCCTGTGCGCGCTGTCGCTGGTACTCACCTGGCCCGGCGTGAACCGCTTCCGCGAGCGGCTGAGCGCTGCTGCGGTGGGCATCCTGGGTTCGTGGATCACGCTGCTGGCGATCCTGGCGGGCTTTGGCTTTGGCACCAAGAGCCTTTACCTTTTTGACCAGGACGTGCTGGTGTTCTGGGCTGTCGTCACACCGATCGCGCAATTGATCGCGGTGCGGCTGGGCTTCAGGTACCTGCGCTACGAGGCCAGGCAGGCCAAAAACCGACGCGAGGCGGTGGTGATCGGCGCCGGCGCCCTGGGCGTGAAAGTGGCCCAGGCGCTATCGGGCAGCATGACCTCGGGGGTGGATTTTGGCGGCTTCTTCGACGACCGGGGCGACAGCCGCGTGCATGCCGACACCACCGACCGGCGCCTGGGCCGGCTGGCCGACGCCGCGCCGTACATACGCGCCAAAGGGGTGAAGGAGGTGTTCATCACCCTGCCGCTGGGGTCGCAGCCACGCATCATCGAGTTGCTCGAACACCTGCAAGGCACCACCGCATCGGTGTATTTCGTGCCCGACGTGTTCGGCATCAGCATCATCCAGGGCCGCCTGCAGGACATGAACGGGGTGCCCGTGGTGGGCATCTGCGAAACCCCCTTCACCGGCACCCACCGCCTGATCAAGCGCATCAGCGATCTGGCGCTGGCCGGCCTGATCCTGGTGCTGATCTCGCCGCTGATGCTGGCAGTGGCCATCGGGGTCAAGCTCAGTTCGCCCGGGCCGGTGATCTTCAGGCAGCGCCGCAACGGGCTGGACGGCGAGGAGATCACGGTCTACAAGTTCCGCTCGATGACCACCATGGACAACGGCTCGGTGGTCAGGCAGGCCACCCGCGGCGACCCCCGCGTCACCCGCTTCGGGGCCTTCATCCGGCGCAACTCGCTGGACGAGCTGCCGCAGTTCATCAACGTGCTGCAGGGCCACATGAGCATCGTCGGCCCGCGCCCGCATGCGGTGGCGCACAACGAGATGTACCGGCAACTGATCAAGGCCTACATGGTGCGCCACAAGGTCAAGCCCGGCATCACCGGCTGGGCCCAGGTCAACGGCCACCGCGGCGAGACCGATACCATCGAGAAGATGCAGGCCCGGGTCGAGTTCGACCTGGAATACCTGCGCAACTGGACGCTCGGCCTGGACCTGGTGATCATCCTGCGCACCATCAAGACGGTGCTGTTCGACAACAAGGCGCATTGATCGCGCCCCGGCCCGGCGGCGCCCCCGCGCCGGCGCCACGGGCCGCTTCATCCCCCTGCCCCGCCCATGAAAGCCTGCCCCATGACCTTCCCAAGCCTGGCCGCAGCTGCACCGGCCCCATCGCGACGTCCGCTGGCCCGCACCCTGGGATGGATCGCCCTGCTGATGGCCGGCGCCGCCCCGCTGGCGCAGGCGCAGAAGCAGCCCTACTACCTGGGCCTGTCGCAGACCCTGAGCCACGAGTCCAACCTCTACCGCGTGGGTGACCAGCAAGCGCTGCCTGCCGGACTGAGCAAGGCCGACACGCTGTCGAGCACTGCGCTGTTCGGCGGCATAGACCAGGCCTTCGGGCGCCAGCGCCTGACCGGCAGTGCGTCGCTGCGGGCCAACCGCTACCTGGACAACAGCCGGCTCAACAACCAGGGCTACGGCCTGAACCTGGCGCTCGACTGGGCCACGCTCGACCGCCTGTCGGGCACGCTCGGCCTGGGCGCCAGCCAGAACCTGACCCGGTTCAACGAAGTCAACAACACCGGCACGCTCGAGACCCAGCGCAATATCGAGCAGAACCAGCAGATCGACGCCCGGGCGCGCCTGGGCGTGGTCACGCGCTACACCGCCGAGGCCAGCCTCGGGCTGCGCCAGCGTCGCTATTCGGCCGCCTCTTATGCGCGTCATGAGTTCGACCAGCAAAGCGCCTCCCTGGGCTTGAGTTACCGGCCCAGCAGCCTGCTCGCGCTGGGCGCTGCCGCCCGGCTGACCCGGGTGGACTACCCGCGCTACCGGGATCTGGGCAATGGCGTCTTCGAGGCTGACCGGCTCGACCGCAGCGACATCGACTTCACCGCCACCTGGCAGCCCAGCGGCAACAGCACGCTCAATGCCCGGCTCAGCCCCACCCACAGCCGCTACGACCGCAACACCGAGACCGACTTCAGCGGCCTCACCGGCTCGGCCAGCTGGGTCTGGCGTGCCACCAGCAAGGTCAAGCTCACCAGCCTGCTGTCGCGCGACACCGGGCAGAGCTACGACGCCCTCAACCAGGGCATCCTGAGCAGCGGCAGCGTGGGCTACAGCCGCACCACCACCGCCCTGAAGCTGATGGCCGACTACGATTTCAGCGCCAAGATCACGATGAATGCCTTTGTCACCCAGGCCAGGCGCGACCTGGACCGCAGCTTCAACCAGGGCGGGGCCAGCATCGTCGAGCGCGGGTCGGACAACGCCACCACGCTGGGGCTGGGCGCCAGGTGGGCGCCGCTGCGCAGCCTGCAGCTGGGCTGCGACCTGAATGCCGAGCAGCGCCGCAGCAGCAACCCGGTGCTGTCGACCCCCCTCGACGCCAACAGCCTGAGCTGCTTCGGCCAGTTTGTGCTGCAGTAAGGGCCGGCCGCATGCCCACCGTCCTGCTCACCGGGGCCACCGGCTATATCGCGTCCCACACCTGGCTGGCCTTGCTGGGCGCCGGCTTCCGGGTGGTGGGGCTGGATGACTTCTCCAACAGCTCACCCGAGGTGTTGAACCGCCTGCAGGCGCTGGCCGGCGCCAGTCCGGTGTTCGAGCGGGCCAATGTCTGCGACGGCGCAGCCCTGTCGGGCATCTTCAGCCGGCATGCGATCGACGCGGTGGTGCACTTTGCCGCCTTCAAGGCGGTGGGCGAGTCCGCCGCCCAGCCCCTGGCCTATTACCGCAACAACCTGGGCGGCCTGGTCAGCCTCTGCGAGGCGATGCGCACCGCCGGCTGCCGCCGCCTGGTGTTCAGCAGCAGCGCCACGGTCTACGGTGATCCGCAGCGCCTGCCCATCACCGAAGACAGCCCGCTGTCGGCGACCAACCCCTATGGCCAGACCAAGCTGATGGGCGAGACCCTGCTGCGCGACCTGGGTGCGGCCGACCCGCAGTGGCAGACCGCCTGCCTGCGCTATTTCAACCCGGTGGGGGCGCACGAGAGCGGCGCCATCGGCGAAGACCCGCGCGGCACGCCCAACAACCTGATGCCCTATGTGGCCCAGGTGGCCGTGGGCCGCCTTGCCCGGCTCAGCATCTTCGGCAACGACTACCCCACACCCGACGGCACCGGCGTACGCGACTACATCCATGTCAGCGACCTGGCCGACGGCCACCTGGCCGCGCTGCGCCACTTGCTGGACGCACCCGGCAGCTTCACCGTCAACCTGGGCACCGGCCGGGGCTACAGCGTGCTGGATCTGGTGGCGGCCTATGCCCGGGCCAGCGGCCGCGCCATCCCCTACAGCATCGTCGCGCGCCGCCCCGGCGACGTGGCAGCCTGCTATGCCGACCCGGCGCTGGCGCGCCAGCGCCTGGGCTGGCAGGCCCGCCATGACCTGGACCGCATGTGCGCCGACAGCTGGCGCTGGCAAACCCTCAACCCGGATGGATTCAAGGCATGACCGTGCTTGTACAACCCGTGATCATGGCCGGCGGGTCCGGCACCCGTCTGTGGCCGCTGTCGCGCGCCGGCTACCCCAAGCAGTTTCTGGCGTTGTCGGGCGCGCCGGGCAATACCCTGAGCCTGTTCCAGCAGGCGGTGGCGCG
>JAYUQJ010000113.1:0-4778 GCA_043756825.1 Betaproteobacteria bacterium
CGATGTCGGCACTTTGCGCATTGAGACGCCGCGCCACTTCACCCATCAGCCAGTTCGCCACCAGCTTGGGCTGCGCGCACGACCTGGCTGCCTCTTCAAAGTACGCCGCGAACGCCTTGCTCTGCGTCATGGCCGTCGCGTCGCAGGCGGGCAATCCGTAGTCGGCCTGGAAGCGCGCGGCCATCGGGCGCGGCAACTCCGGCATCTCCGATTTCACGCGCTCGATCCACGCCTGCGCAATCACCAGCGGCGGCAGATCCGGGTCGGGGAAATAGCGGTAGTCGTGGGCGTCTTCCTTGCTGCGCATCGCCAGCGTTTCGCCGGTGTCGGAATTGAACAGCACGGTGGCCTGCTGCACCGTGCCGCCGTCTTCGATCAGGTCGATCTGCCATTGAATCTCGTAGTCGATGGCCTGCTGCATGAACTTGAAGCTGTTCAGGTTCTTGATCTCGCGCCGCGTGCCAAAGGGCTGCCCTGGGCGGCGCACCGAGACGTTGGCGTCGCAACGGAAGCTGCCTTCCTGCATGTTGCCGTCGCAGATGCCCAGCCAGACCACCAGCGCGTGCAGCGCCTTGGCGTACTCCACCGCTTCGGCCGACGAACGCATGTCGGGTTCGGTGACGATCTCGAGCAGCGGCGTGCCGGCCCGGTTGAGGTCGATGCCGGTCTGGCCCTGGTAGTCCTCGTGCAGGCTCTTGCCCGCGTCTTCTTCGAGGTGGGCGCGGGTCAGGTTGACGCTGCGCGGCTGGCCGTCGAGCAAGAAGCTGACGGCGCCGCCCTGCACCACCGGCGTCTCGTACTGGCTGATCTGGTAGCCCTTGGGCAGATCGGGGTAGAAGTAATTCTTGCGCGCAAATATCGACACCGGCGCCACCTTGGCACCCAGCGCCAGGCCCAGGCGGATCGCGCGGTCGACCGCCGCGCGGTTCATCACCGGCAGGGTGCCGGGCAGGGCCAGGTCCACGGCGCAGGCCTGGGTATTGGGTGCCGCGCCAAAGGCCGTGCTGGCACCCGAAAAGATCTTGCTCAGCGTCGACAACTGGGCATGGGTCTCCAGGCCGATCACCACTTCATAGCCGCGAATCAGGGGGGGCTTGCTGTTCATCTCAGTAACCCGCCGGCGCTTGCCGGTGCCAGTCGGTGACCTGCTGCAGCGCATGCGCGGCCTGCAGCAGTTGCCCTTCGCCAAAATAGTTGCCGATCAGTTGCAGGCCCACCGGCATCGGCTTGCCGTCCTCGGCCGCCGCCAGGCCGGCCGGCACGCTCATGGCGGGCAGGCCGGCCAGGCTGGCGGGCAGGGTGAAGATGTCGGCCAGGTAGGCCTGCACCGGGTCGGCAACCTGGGCGCCCAGCTTCCAGGCCACGCTGGGTGCCACCGGGCCGGCGAGCAGGTCGCACCGGCTGAAACAGCGCTGGAAATCGTCGGCAATCATGCGGCGCAGTTTCTGCGCCTGCAGGTAATAGGCATCGTAGTAGCCGTGCGACAGCACATAGGTGCCGATCATGATGCGGCGCTTGACCTCGGCGCCAAAACCTTCGGCGCGGCTGCGCTTGTACATGTCGAGCAGGTCGCCGTGCTGCGCCGCGCGGTGGCCGAACTTGACCCCGTCGAAGCGGCTGAGGTTGGAGCTGGCCTCGGCCGGCGCGATGATGTAGTAGACCGGTATCGACAGCTCGGTCCGCGGCAGGCTCACCGGCACCAGGATGGCACCCAGGCGCTCAAGTTCGGCCAGCGCGACTTGTACCGTGCGGGCCACGCCGGCCGACAGGGTGGCCGGAAAGAACTCCGCCGGCAGCCCCAACCGCAGGCCCTGCAAGGGCCGACCCGCTGTCGCGCCCGCGCGCCGGGCCAGCATCTGGGCATGAAAATCCTGCGGCGGGCGCTGCGCGCTGGTGGCATCAAGCGCATCGAAACCGCTCATCGCCGACAGCAGCAGCGCACAGTCTTCCGCCGACCGGGCCAGCGGGCCGGCCTGGTCCAGGCTGGACGCGAAGGCGATCATGCCGTAGCGGCTGCAAACGCCGTAGGTGGGCTTGATGCCCGTGGTGCCGGTAAAGCTGGCCGGCTGGCGGATCGAGCCACCGGTATCGGTGCCGGTGGCCGCCGGCAGCAGGCGGGCAGCCACCGCAGCAGCCGACCCGCCCGACGAGCCGCCCGGCACGCGCGACGGGTCCCAGGGGTTGCGGACCGGGCCATAGGCCGAGTTCTCATTGGCCGAACCCATCGCGAACTCGTCACAGTTGAGTTTGCCCAGGCTGATCGCGCCCGCGCCCGGCGGCCCGCCGGGCGCACCGGCCTGCAGCCGGGCTACCACGGTGGCATCGAAGGGGCTGCGGTAGCCGGCCAGCATCTTCGACCCGGCGGTGGTGGGGTGCGCGGTGGTGACGAAGATGTCCTTGTGCGCGATCGGCATGCCCAGCAGCGCCCCGCCAGCGCCAGCGGCCCGGGCCTGGTCGGCCGCGCGCGCCCCGGCCAGCGCGGCGTCGCTGTCGACCTGCAGAAAGGCACCCAGATCACCGTGGCCGGCGATACGGTCCAGCAGGTGGCGGGTGATTTCTTCGCTGGAGACCGCCTTGCCCGCCAGCGCGCGGCCGATGTCGGCCACGCCCATGTCATGGAGCTTCATTCGATGACCCTGGGAACCAGGAACAAGCCGTCCGCGACCAGTGGCGCGCTGCGCTGGTTGGCCTCGCGCTGGTTGGTTTCGGTCACCACGTCCTCGCGCAATCGCAGCGCCACCGCCTGCACCGCCGACAAGGGGGTGTAAAGCGGCTCGACGCCGGTGGTGTCGACCGCGGTCATCTGCTCGACCACGCTGGCGAAAAATTGATTGAGCTGGGCGAGCATCTCCGGGGCCTGCTCGGGCGTCAGTTCCAGGCGCGCCAGGTGGGCAATCCGGCGCGTGTCCTGCAGGGTCAGGGCCATGGTTCGGGGTGGCCGGCGCTAGGGGCCGAAACCATTAGATTGGGGGGGGATGAGGTATTATCTATGGTTATCTCTTGGCCCTGGCGTCTGGCGTCGGTGGCTGCCACCAGCGCTTTTGCAGTGGTTGCCAACGCGCTGTTGCCAGGCCGGCTTCACAACCCAGAACACCCCCTTTGCCGCGTCCGGTGCGGCGGCTCTCGCGCCGCAGATGCCGGGCCAGCCCCAGACAACCGATCAGCAAAACGGCCAGCGGCCGCCTGATGGCAACCATGCACGGGCGGGTTGCGCGGCACCGCACCGGTGGGCTGGTCCTGATCGCCCGACTGTCCCATGTACGGATTCCTGCGCAGCTATTTCTCCACCGATCTCGCGATCGATCTCGGCACCGCCAACACACTGATTTACGTGCGCGGCAAGGGCATCGTGCTCGACGAGCCCTCGGTCGTCTCGATCCGCCATGAAGGCGGCCCGCAGGGCAAGAAGACCATCCAGGCGGTGGGCAAGGAAGCCAAGGCGATGCTGGGCAAGGTGCCCGGCAACATCGAGGCGATCCGGCCCATGAAGGACGGCGTGATCGCCGACTTCACCGTCACCGAGCAGATGCTCAAGCAGTTCATCAAGATGGTCCATCCCCGGTCCGTGCTGCGCCCCAGCCCGCGCATCATCATCTGCGTGCCTTGCGGCAGCACCCAGGTCGAGCGCCGGGCGATCCGCGAGTCGGCCCTGGGCGCCGGTGCCAGCGATGTATTCCTGATCGAAGAACCGATGGCTGCGGCCATCGGCGCCGGCTTGCCGGTGAGCGAGGCCTCGGGCTCGATGGTGGTCGACATCGGCGGAGGCACCACCGAGGTCGGCGTCATTTCGCTCGGCGGCATGGTCTACAAGGGCAGCGTGCGGGTGGGCGGCGACAAGTTCGACGAAGCCATCATCAACTACATCCGCCGCAACTACGGCATGCTGATCGGCGAGCCCACCGCCGAGCTGATCAAGAAGAGCATCGGCTCGGCCTTCCCCGGCAGCGAGGTCAAGGAGATCGAGGTCAAGGGCCGCAACCTCAGCGAGGGCGTGCCGCGCAGCTTCACGATCAGCAGCAACGAGATCCTCGAGGCCCTGACCGACCCGCTCAACCAGATCGTCTCGGCCGTGAAGAACGCGCTCGAACAAACCCCGCCCGAACTGGGCGCCGATATCGCCGAGCGCGGCATGATGCTGACCGGCGGCGGCGCCCTGCTGCGCGACCTGGACCGCCTGCTGGCCGAGGAAACCGGCCTGCCGGTGCTGGTGGCAGAGGACCCGCTGACCTGCGTTGTGCGTGGCTGCGGCATCGCCCTGGAGCGCATGGACCGCCTCGGATCGATCTTCACCAGCGAATAGTCCTGCGCGCCGGCCGATGGGCCCGCGCGGGTGCGTTCCGGACAGGAGACAATCAGCGCCTGTCCCCGCACCCTTCACGGACAAGTTTATTGCCGCCATGCCGCTCGGTACTCTCGACAGGACGCCGCCCCCCTTCTTTCGCCAGGGGCCGTCGGCATTGTCCAAACTCACGGTATTCAGTGCCCTGGCGTTATTCCTGATGGTGGCCGACGTCCGGCTGCGCGTCACGCAGCCGGTACGGGCCGCGCTGGCCCAGCTGTTGTATCCCGCGCAATGGGTCATCATGCAGCCGGTGACGGCAGCACGCGGCATCGGCAACTACTTCCAGAGCCTGCAATCGGCCCAGCGCTCGGAACAGCAGGTGCGCGAAAAGCTCGGCCTGCAAAGCCAGCGCGCGAACCAGGTCGAGCAACTGCTGCTTGAAAACCGGCGCCTGCGCCAACTCATGGCCTTGCGCGAGCGGGTTACCACCCCGAGC
>JAYUQJ010000114.1:0-4774 GCA_043756825.1 Betaproteobacteria bacterium
CCCCAGCGGCCGCGCGCATGCAGGCCCTGCAGGCGCCGCAGATTGCGCACCGCCGCCTGCGGCCGCAGCATGCTGGCCAGCAGGGTGGCGTACGGTGCCACCACGCGCTCGTCGGGCGGGCTGCGCCGCAGTGCCAGGCGCGGCACCCCCTGGGGCGCGTACTGGTAGGCCAGGGTGCGGTCGGTCACCGCATAGGCCGACTCGCTGACGCCCCAGGGCAGGCCCTGCTGGCGGGCCCAGGCGCGCTGCTCCTGCACCGCCATATCGCTCGCACTGGCCAGGGCGCTGCCGGCCGGCTCGTCCAGCACCAGCACCGGCATCAGGTATTCGAACATCGAGCCCGACCACGAGCGCAGACCGACGCCGGTGCCGGTGGCCTGGAAGGGCCGGCCCAGCGCCGCCCAATGGGTGGGTGGCAGGTCGCCCTTGGCGATCGCCCACAGGCTGGCCAGGCGGGCCTCCGAGGCCAGCAGGTCGTAATGGCCGGCATCCAGTTGCTGTTCGGCCACGCGCCAACCGATGTGCAGCAGGCGCCGCCGACGGTCGTAGAGAAAGCCGAACTCGGCGCTTTCGGCCAGGGCGCGGCAGCGTGGCCCGAGCCGGCCAAAGGTGATCTGCAGGTCGGCATCGCCGGCCAGGCTGGCCTGCACTTCATCGCAGGCGCTGGCCACCGCCAGCAGGTGACCGCAGAGGTTGCCGCTGTCGACCGTGGACACATAGGCCGGCGCCAGGGTCTGCAGGCTCTGGATGTCGATCCAGTTCATGAAGTGGCCGCGCTCGCGCGCCAGGCCGTCCAGCGTGTCGAGTGTGGCCTGCAGGCGGCCGGCCATCTCGGCCGGGCTGATCCAGCCGAAGGCGCGCGCCGTGGCCAGCGCCAGCAGGTACAGGCCGATGTTGGTGGGCGAGGTGCGCTGGGCCACCAGCATGCGCGGCACGGTCTGCACATTGTCCGGCGGCAGATGATGGCTGTGCGGGCCGACATGCTCGGCAAACCAGTCCCAGGTGTCGCGGGCCACGCTGAGCAGATAGGCCTGTTCGGCATCGGGCAGCCGGGCCGAGGCCGGGGCCCGCGGGGCCCGGCTGGCCAGGGCGATCCACAGCGGCGTGCCGGCCCACAGCAGGCACAGCGACAGGGCCAGCCCTGGCGTGGCCGTGCCGCTGGCCAGCAGCACGCCAGCCAGCGCCAAGGCCGACAGGGACAGCGTCGCATGGCGGCGCAGCAGCGGCCCCAGGCCCTGTGCGGCGCTGGCCTCGGCGGCGGCGGCGGTGGTCCACTGCAGCAGGCCACGCCGACTCACTGCGCTGCGCCACAGCGCCCGGACGATGGCGTCTACCGCCGCCAGCGACTGCCGCCACCACAGCGCCAATTGCCAGGCCAGGCCGGCCAGCGCGCGGACCACCTCGGCCAGGGCCAGGCGGGCGAAATGGCGCAGCGCCAGGTCGTCACGGCTGGGTGCCAGGCCGGCCACCGCCCCGACCAGCGGACCGGCCGAGAAGGCCAGTGCCGCCAGCACCAGCACCGCCCAGGGCGAGACCGGCAAATGCAGCGGTCCGCCCACCAGGCTGAGCAGCAACAGCAGTGCCGCCGCTGGCGCCACCAGCGAACGGCGCAGGTTGTCCAGCAGCTTCCAGCGGTCGATGCCGCGCAGGCCCAGCGCCCGCGCCTGGCCCAGCAGCGGCAGCAGCTGCCAGTCGCCGCGGGTCCAGCGATGGGTACGGGCGGCGGCCACGTCGGCATGGCCGGGCGCGGGTTCGATCAAGGCCACATCGCTGACCGCACCACAGCGCACCAGGCAACCCTCGATCAGATCGTGGCTGAGCACCTGGTCGTCAGGCAGCCGGCCCGCCAGCACGGCCTGCATGGCGGCCACATGGAGCAGGCCCTTGCCACTGAAGCTGCCTTCGTCGAACAGGTCCTGGTAGACCTCGGACGCGGCCGCGTTGTAGGGGTCGCTGCCGCTGGCACCGGCGAACAGGCGGTGAAACCCGGTGGCCTGGCCGGGCGCAGGCCAGGCCGCGACGATGCGCGGCTGCAGGATGCCGTGGCCGGACACCACGCGCAGCGCACCCGGCTTGCCGGCCCGGCCCGGCGCCAGGCGGCCCAGGCGCGGCTGGTTGAGCGGATGCGCGGCAATGCCCACCAGCTCGCGCAGCGCGCCGGGTGGCAGCAGGGTGTCGCTGTCGAGGGTGACGATATAGGGCGTGGCGGCGGCCACCTGCGAGCTCAGGCCGAGATCCAGGAAGGGCTGGATCGACGTGGCAAGCGATGCCACCAATTGCTCGAGCTTGCCGCGCTTGCGCTCCCAGCCTATCCAGCACTGCTCGCTGGCGCTCCAGCGCCGCTGCCGGTGGAGCAGCAAAAACCGCTGCGCCTGGCCCAGCGCGGCGGGGTAACGCACATTCAGGGCGTCGATGGCGGCCAGCGCCTGGCTCAACAGCGGCGCATCGGCGTCGGTGCTGACCTGGTCGGCATCGACAAAATCGGTCAACAGCGCAAACTGGGCATGCTGCTCGCGGTTGGCCAGGTGGTGGCGCTCAAGCCGGCCGGCCAGGGCCTGGATGGCGGCGCCATCGGTCAGCATCGAGGGCAGCACCACCAGCACCCGGTGTGCCGATGGGATGCCGTCTTCCAGCGCCAGGCGCGGCAGGCGGCGCGGTGGCAGCGATTCACTGACCAGGCGGTTGACGACCGCAATCACCGCCTCGCTGGCCGGCCACACCGCCAGCAAGCCGGCCAGCGTCCAGACCAGGCCTTGGCCGAGCCAGCCACCAGCACCCTGCAGCGGCGATGCCGCCAGGCCCAGAAAGGCGGCGGTCAGCGCCAGGCTGCCCGCGCCCAGTACCAGCAGCAGCAAGGGCAAGGCCAGGCGCGCGCGCAGGCCCGGCCCGACCACGCTCAGCCTGGGCCGCAGGCCCAGCGCTGCCAGCAGCACCGGCCGGCCGGTCCCCTGCAACCAGTGGCCAGGGCTGCCCAGCAGGGCGGCCTGCGTGGCGGCGTCGACGGGCGTGTCGGCCGCCGGGGCCGGGCCGGTCGGCGCGGCGCCGGACTGCATCAGGCCGATCAAGCGGCTTGCCACTTCGGCCTCGGCCAGGCTGCTGCGCCGGGCCAGACGCTCGATGACATGCAGCGAGCTGTCCTGGGTGTCGTCGCGCTCGGCAGCAAAGCCTGGCTGGGTCAGCAACTGCTGCATCAGTGCGCTGGCCTGCGCTATCAAGCCACGCCAATCCGCGCTGCCCAGCAACTGCAGCGAGCGGATGGCATTGCCGACGCTCAGGTTGTCGGCGGCCTGGTCGATCTGGTGCTGGGCCTGGGCGGCAGCCGCCTCGGGCAGCAGCCGGGCCAGCAAGTCGCGTACCGCCTCGCCGCCCCAGGCCTTCTGCCTGACCATCGGGGCATCCTCGCTGTTCAGGCGCTGGGCCAACTGCAGGGCAAATGCGCGTGCCACGCCACGCACCTCCAGCCCGGCCAGGCAGGCCTGCGGCATGGACAAGCTGTCGCCATCCGGCCCGCTGTCGTCGCCCAGGCTTTGTGCCAGCTCGCGCGCGGCCTCCTCGGCAGCCACACGTTCGGCCAGGCGGCGCAAGTTCTCCACCAGCACCACACGCAGGGTGGTAGGCAGGGCCCACAACTCGCCCTGGGTCAGCGGATGCACCTCCTGGTAGGCGCAGAGGAAACTGGCCAGCAGGGCCGGATCGAAGGCACTGTCCGCATGCGCCACATAGGCCCAGGCGATGGCATAGATCCGAGGCAGGCCGGCCAGCGAGGTGCCCGACAGCACCGGCAGGCTGCGGTAATAGCGCCGCGGCAATCCGTCGTGCACCTCGCGGGTCTGGGCCACCACCAGGTGGATGTTGTCGAGCAACCATTCGCCCGCCGGACTGACATGCCGGCCGTTGCGCTCTTGCAGCGCGATGCCGGCATGGGCCTCGTGCAGGACCGCGATGTTCTGGCGAAGCCGTGGAAAGAAGCTGCTGAAACCGGGCTGACGCAGCGCCGGTCCGTGGGCCACCGCCAAGGCGCGGCCATGCTGCACGAAGCCCGCCGCACCAAACAGCTCGGCCCGCACCGGCGGTTCGAGAGCGCCGCGCTGCGGCGCCAGCAGCGCCTGCAGTTGGCGCCGTTGGCGCGCGCCTGCGGCATCGGCGGCATGAGCAGCATCGCGCCATGGCCACACGATCATGGCCGGCCCGCGTCGGCTGGCGGTCGGGGCCAGGCGACCGAATCGGCTGCGCCGAATCTCATGCGCATGGGCTCAAGCCCACCACAGCACGGCAGACACCAGCAAAGTCGACACCACCAGGGTGGACAGAAAGCGCGGCAGCAGCAGGGCATCGATGGCCTCGACCGCGCCCCGGATGCGATGCAAGCTGCTGTTCGCACCCAAGCAATGAACAAAATGAGCGTCCAGACGGGTCGGGTCGGCGGCCAGGGGCGCGCGCTGGGAGGATTGAAAGGCAATTGAGTTCATGGCGGATCCAGGCAAAGGTGTTGAATGGTCAAGGCGTGTCACGGCGTAAGCCATGCAAGGCCAGCAGCACGGCGCCAGCCGGCGGGGCGTCTGCACCGGCAGGCGCAGGCCCGGCTTGGGGCTGGCGGCTATCTTGACCGCTGAGGCGCTGCGGGTCTGTGCGACATCAGACACAAGCCACCACGCTTGCATCCAAAAGCCGTGGCACCACGGTGCGCTGGCAGACAGACCGACCGGACCGGTCCGACCAGACTGCAGCTACTGGATCACTGCCGCAGGCGGCCCTGTCGTGAACCGGTCTTCAA
>JAYUQJ010000115.1:0-13864 GCA_043756825.1 Betaproteobacteria bacterium
CAACGCACTCGAATGAAATTCGCGCCGGTACAGCACCGTCACCACGCCGACCGTGCCGATCGCGAACGCCCACGCCGAGAACAGCCATCCCGCAGCAGCAAAGGCGAAGTAGTAAGCCCGCAGGCCGTCGTTGAACGATTCGGCGGCCAGGCCCACGACGCCGCCCGCGCGGTCGGCAAAGCGTTCGCGCGCGCCCTCGCCGAGCGTGGCGAACTCGTCGCGCTCGGGTGCCGAGGCCAGCAGCAGCGCACCGAAGCTGTACTGGCGCAGGCTCCAGGTGAAACGGAAGAAGGCATGCACGAAGATCGCCGCCAGCAACACCAGCTTCAGGTCGAACACCAGCACCGAGGTGCGCGCGGCGAACGGGATCTCCTGCACCAGGCCGCTGGCCTTGTCGGTGGCGCCCAGCGCGGCCAGCAGGCCGCCGATGATCAGGATGCTGGTGGACGCAAAGAACGAGGGGCTGGCCGACAGGCTCTCGGTGACGGCCGCATCGACGATGCGGTTCTCGCGGTAGGTGGCCTGCAGCATCCAGCGCCGGCGCCACTGGTTGGTGGAGGCCAGGATCGACGGCCGCACCGCCGCCAGGTGCCTCGAAAACATGATGTAGCCGGCCCAGGCCGCAAAGAAGAACAGCAGCGCCAGCCAGTCGGCAGCGGGCAGCAGGGTGAGGGCGCGCAGCAGGATGTCCATGCGCCGCACTGTAGCGGCGCCGGCCGGTGTCAATCGGCCAGGTCGAAGACCAGCACCTCGGCGTCCTGGCCCTGGCCCAGCGCCAGCAAGGCTTCACCCACCAGGCCCATCGCATCGCCGGCCTGCAGGCGCTGGCCGTTGACATCGAGCCGGCCGCGCGCCAGGTGCACCCAGGTGCGGCGCTTGGGGTTCAGCGCCAGCGTGGCCGCTTCGGCGCCGTCGAACAAGCCGGCCCGGATGCTGGCGTCGGCATGCAGCGTGACCGCGCCGTCACGGCCATCGGGCGCGGCCACCAGGCAGAGCCGGCCGCGCTTGTCGGCGTCGCTGAAGGCCTTCTGCTCGTAGCCGGGTGCCAGGTTGGCCGCCGCAGGCAGGATCCAGATCTGCAGGAAATGGGTGGTGGCGTCCGGGGCGTGGTTGAACTCGCTGTGGCGCACGCCGCTGCCTGCGGTCATGCGCTGCAGCTCGCCGGGCAGGATGGCCTGGGCCGTGCCGATGCTGTCCTGGTGGGCCAGCGCGCCCTCGAGCACATAGCTGACGATCTCCATGTCGCGGTGGCCGTGGGTGCCAAAACCGGTGCCGGGGGCGATGCGGTCCTCGTTGATCACGCGCAGATTGCCAAAGCCCATCTGGGCCGGGTCACGGTAATCCGCGAAAGAGAAAGTATGGAAGCTCTTGAGCCAGCCATGGTCGGCAAAGCCCCGGTCGGCACTGCGGCGCAGCGTGATCATCGACATCTCTCCTGGTCAGCCCGCATGGTCGCATGCCCGCACCGCCCCAGCCTGCGGCCAGGTTTGTGCCATCCGTTCAAATAAGATGAAGAACGACCGTTATCCCACCCATGACCGCCCCCCGCCGCAATGCCCTGACCCCCGACGCGCTGCAGCTGATGGACACCATCGCCCGCACCGGCAGCTTTGCCGCCGCCGCGCGCGAATTGGGCCGGGTGCCGTCGGCCTTGACCTACAGCGTGCGCCAGCTCGAAGACGCGCTGGACGTGCTGCTGTTCGACCGCAGCGCGCGCCAGGCCCGCCTGACCGCCGCTGGCGAAGAGTTGCTGGACGAGGGCCGGCGCCTGCTGGCCGAGATGGACGCGGTGGCCAACCGGGTGCGCCGGGTGGCCACCGGCTGGGAGAGCGCGCTCACCGTGGCGGCCGACGGGGTGATCTCGCGCCTGACGCTGTTCGAGCTGGTCGAAGGCTTCTATGCCCACCGCGACGCCAGCGGCCAGGGCCCTGGCACCCGCCTGCGCCTGCGCAGCGAAATCATGGCCGGCCTGTGGGAGGCCATCGTCACCGGCCAGGCCGATCTGGCGATCGGCGTGATGATGAACGCTCCGGCCCAGCCCGGCATCGAGATGCGCCTGATGGGCGAGGTGGATTTCATCTTCGCGGTCGCCCCGCACCACCCGCTGGCGGCCGCCGCCCAGCCCCTGTCGGACGCCCAGGTGATGGCCCACCGGGCGGTGGCGGTGGCCGACTCGGCGCAGCGCCTGTCGCCGGTCACGGTCAACCTGTTGCCCGGCCAGGATGTGCTGACCGTGCCGACCATGGCCGCCAAGACCGAGGCCTTGCTGCGCTGCCTGGGCTGTGGCTACGTGCCCGAGCCCCAGGTGCGCGAGCATCTGCGCAGCGGCCGGCTGGTGGCCAAGGCGGTGCAGCGCAGCCGCCTGCCAGCGCGGTTCGGCTATGCCTGGCGCGCTGCGGCCACGCCCCAGCCGCACCGAGCGCCGCAGGGCCTGGCCCTGCAATGGTGGCTGAGCCAACTTGAAAGCCCGACCACCCGCCTGGCACTGCTGGAGCAGCACCTGGGCCTGCCGGTGCCGCTGGAGTGACCGCCACCGGCAGCACCGGGGACGCCAGGCGCTACACCGGCCGCTTTGCGCCATCGCCCACCGGCCCGCTGCATGCCGGCAGCCTGGTGGCGGCCCTGGCCAGCTGGCTGGACGCGCGGGCCCATCACGGCATCTGGCTGGTGCGCATCGAGGATGTGGACAGCCCGCGCTGCCGGCCCGGCGCGGCCGAGCAGATCCTGGCCCAACTGGATGCGCTGGGCCTGCGGCCGGACGCGCCGCCGCTGTGGCAATCGCGGCGTGGCACGGCCTACCAGGCCGCGCTCGACCGCCTGCTGGCGCAGGGCCAGGCCTACCCCTGCGGCTGCAGCCGCCAGGACATCGCGCAGGCGCTGGCCGCCACCGGCCAGGCCGCGCAGCGCTTTGGCGAGCGGGTCTACCCGGGCACCTGCCGCCAGGGCCTGCGGGGTCGGCCGGCACGCGCGCTGCGCCTGCGCAGCGATGTCGGCGGCCGCGACAGCCAGATCACCTGGGCCGACCGTCGGCTGGGCCCCCAGCGGCAAGACGTCAGCCGCGAGGTCGGCGATTTCGTGCTGCGCCGCGCCGATGGCCTGTGGGCCTACCAGCTGGCCGTGGTGGTGGACGACGCCGCCCAGGGCGTGACCGACGTGGTACGCGGCGTCGACCTGTGCGACAACACCGCGCGCCAGATTTACCTGCAAGGCCTGTTGGGCCTGCCTAGGCCGCGCTATCTGCACACCCCGCTGGTGCTGGGCAGTGACGGCCACAAGCTGTCCAAGCAGAACGGCGCCCAAGCTGCCGACACCCGCGACGCGCTGGCCGCACTGGCCGGCGCCGGCCGGGCGCTGGGCCTGCCGGCGCTGCCCGACCGCCAGCCGGCCGACTGGCTGGCTGCGGCGGTGCGGGTCTGGCCCTGGCGGCCGCCGGCGCAGGCCAGCGCGCCCGGGGATGGCATGATGCGGCCCCCCGCATCCTGTTGACTGGACAACCGCCATGATCACCACCGCCTCCGGCCTGCAATACGACGACACCACCCCCGGCACCGGCGCCACCGCCGCCGCCGGCCAGCGCGTGTCGGTGCACTACACCGGCTGGCTGCACCAGCCCGACGCTGCCGGCGGGCGCGGTGCCAAGTTCGACTCCAGCAAGGACCGGGGCGACCCGTTCAAGTTCCACCTGGGCGCCGGCCAGGTCATCGGCGGCTGGGACGAGGGCGTCCAGGGCATGCAGGTGGGCGGCACCCGCGTGCTGTTGATCCCGCCCGAGTTGGGCTACGGCGCCCGCGGCGCCGGTGGCGTGATTCCGCCGAATGCCACCCTGGTGTTCGAAGTCGACCTGCTGGCTGTCTGAGCGCCTGCGCCCGGCCCGGACTCGCCCCATGCGCGCCGCCCCAGCACCGGCCACGCCTGCCACCGCCCGGCCCTGGCCGGCCCGGGCCGGGCATGCCGGCTGGGTGCTGGGCGCGCTGGCCGTCTGGCTGCTGTGCACCGCCTGGCTGCGGCCCATGCTGTTGCCCGACGAGGGCCGCTACGGCGAGGTGGCGCGCCAGATGTGGCTGGGCGACGGCCTGGTGCCGATGCTCAATGGCGTACCCTTCTTCCACAAGCCGCCGCTCACCTACTGGGTGAGCATGCTGGGCCTGTCGGCGTTCGGCGTCACGCCCTTTTCGGTGCGCCTGGGGCCGGCGCTGGGCGCCTGGCTGATGGGTGCGGCACTGTGGCTGACGCTGCGCCGGCGCCAGGGCCCGCAGGTGGCCGGCATCGCCCTGCTGGTGCTGGCCACCACGCCATTTTTCTTCATCGGCGGCCAATACGCCAACCACGACATGCTGGTGGCCGGCACCATCACCGTGGCGGTGCTGGCCTTCGTGCGCGCGCTCGGCGTCAGCGCTGACCCGGCGCAGCCGCCAGCACTGCGCTGGATCCTGCTGGGCTGGGCTTTTTGCGGCCTGGCGCTGCTGTCCAAGGGCTTGATCGGGGTGGTCCTGCCGGCCCTGGTGATCGGCCCCTGGCTGCTGGCCCAGGGGCGCTGGCGCGACCTGCTGCGCCTGCTGCACCCGGCCGGCCTGCTGGTGTTCGCGGCGGTGGCACTGCCCTGGCTGTGGGCGATACAGCAGCGCTACCCCGACTTTTTCGACTATTTCATCATCGAGCAGCACTTTCGGCGCTTTGCCACCCGCAACTTCAACAATGTGCAGCCGCTGTACTACTTTGCTTGGGTGCTGCCGCTGCTGACCCTGCCCTGGAGCCTCTGGCTGCTGGCCGCCGTGCCGCAGGTGCGCCAGGCGCTGCGCACGCCCGGGTCACCCGAGCAGGCCGACCAGCGGCGCTGGATCGGCTTGCTGCTGTGGTGGGCGCTGGCGGTGCTGGGCTTCTTCTCGATGCCCGCATCCAAGCTGGTCGGCTACATCATGCCGGCCTTGGCGCCGGTCTGCGCGCTGCTCGCCCTGCCCTTCACCGAGCCTGGCAGCGCCGCGCAGCGCTGGCTGCGCAGCATGGTGGCCGCAGCGGCGCTGTTCTGCGTGGCGCTGGTGGTGGCGCTGGCGCTGGCGGCGCCCAACTCGGGCCGCGACGTTGGCCGGGCGCTGCGCCAGCTGGTGACGCCTCAAGACCGGGTGGTGCTGATCGAGCAGAGCTTCAACGACGTTGTTTTCGAGGCCCGCCTGACCCAGGTGCCTCTGGTGGCCACCGACTGGAACCACCCCGATGTGCTGGGCCGCGACAGCTGGCGCAAGGAATTGGCCGATACCGTGCGTTTCGATGCCGAGCGGGTGCGTGCGGTGATGACCCCGGTCAGCCAACTGGCCACACTGGTGTGCGGCGGCCGCCGGGTCTGGCTGGTCGAGGGCAACAACCCCGATCCGCGCGCAGCCACCGTGCCGGGCGCCACCGTGGTGCTCAAGGGCCGCAACGCCACACTCTGGCGGGCCGAACCGCAACCCTGCCCCGCCCCCGGATGAGCAAGCCGGCCGCCACCGGCGGCCTGCGGCCAGCGCTGCGGCACGGGCCGGCCTGGCTGCGCTACGGCTTGGTGGGGGGCGTGGCCACCCTGGCCCATTACGCCCTGCTCGCGGTGCTGGTCGAGTGGGCCGGCTGGGCCCCACCCCTGGCCGCCGGTGCCGGCGCGGCGCTCGGCGCCCAGGTGGGCTTTGTCGGCAACCGCAGCTTCACCTTCGGGCACCAAGGCGCCTGGCTGCCGGCCTGGTGGCGCTTCCAGCTGACTGCCCTGCTGGGCGGATTGACCAGCATCGCGATCGTCGCCGCCGGCGTCGCGCTCGGTCTGCACTACCTGCCGGCCCAGGTGGCGGCCACCCTGCTGGCGCTGGTGCTGACCTACCTGATCAACCGGCGCTGGGCCTTCGGCTGAGAGACTGAGAGTTTTTCGATCATGCCCGCTCACCACCCCAAAACGCACCCGCTCGTCGTTGCAAATGCTCGCCATAGCCCCGGCTATGGCTGCGCTTTGCGCCTACATCTAGCACGTTTTGTGGTGTTGCTCGGTCACGCTCGAAATTCTCTCAGTCTCTGAGCCGGGGCCGGGCCCCGGGGTTCACCACAACGGCGCCAGCACCACGCCGGCCGCCCGCAGGTCGGCTGCGAAGGCCTCGCTGCCCAGGTAGGCCAGCTCGCGCTGGCGCGCCGCTGCGATGGGGTCGGGCGCATCGCCCGGAGAGGCCTGCCCGGGGTGGCAGAACAGCAGCGCGCCGCCCGCCGGCACCTGCGCCAGCCAGGCCTGCATCAGTGGCCGGTAGCCGGCCTGGAAATCGTAGGCCCCCAGCAGCAGCGGGTTGTGCGGCAGGCCGCGCTGGCGCAGCTCGCGGGCCAGGGCCCGACCGCCGCTGTGCTCGATCACCCAGCGTTTGAGCCTGCCGCCGGGGCCGCCCAGCCGGGCCGTGCTGCGCACCGGCACCGGGTGGCGCTGCAGCCAGGCCAGCAGGGCCTGGCGCACCCCGGGCAGATGGTGCACATGCTGGTGGCCGTCGATGAAATCGGGCGGGCCGCCGCTGGCGTCGACGAAAGCCTGCCACTGGGCGGCCAGTTCGTCGGCCACTGCGGCGCGCGGCAGCCGGCGCAGGTGAGCAGCCAGCAGCAAGCGGCCCAGGCTGGGCAGTTGCGGCCAGTGGCGCGCCAGCGCCGGGCTGAGCGGCCGGCCCTCGGTGAGGTTGAAGTGCAGGCCGGCCCGGGCCTGGGCGCGCAGACCCGCCACCAGGCCGGCGTCCTGCCGCCAGGCCGGGCCATTGGCCAGGCAGGAGAAGGCGCCCAGCCGGCCAGCCCGCACCAGCCCGGCGATGGCCTGGGCTATGCCCGGCGTCAGGCCGAAGTCATCGGCGCACAGCAGCAGCGGCCGGCCGGCTGCGGCGCGGGCCGGGATCTCAGCGGCCATCGTCAGCGGCCATCGTCAGCGGCCATCGCCTGCGGCCGGTTCGCCGGTGCCCGCCAGGGCACCATGCCCGAGCGCCTGGCCGATCAGGTAGACCGGCCGCTGCTTGACCTCGTCGAAGATGCGGCCGATGTACTCGCCCAGGATACCCACCGACAGCAGCTGCACGCCGATCGAGAAGGCCAGGCCGGTGGCCAGCGTGGCCCAGCCCGGCACGTTGTTGCCGAACAGGTAGTACTCGGCCACGATGTAGACCGAGAACAGCAGCGAGGCCAGCGCGATGACCGCGCCCAGCCCGCTCCACAGCCGCAGCGGCGCATTGGTGAAGGCGGTGACGCCGGTGAAGGCCAGGCGCGACAGCCGGCGCATCGAGAAGCTGCTCTGCCCGGCGTGGCGCGCCGCTGGCGTGTAGGGCAGCACCACGGTGTTGAAGCCCACCCAGGCGTACAGGCCCTTCATGAAGCGGTTGCGCTCGGGCAGCATCTTCAACGCATCGACCACCTGCCGGTCCATCAGCCGGAAATCGCCGACATCGGCCGGGATGGGCGTGCTCGACCCGGCATTGACCAGGCCGTAGAACAGCCAGGTGCCCAGGCGCTTGCGCCAGCTCTCGTCGGCGCGCGACGCGCGCTCGGTGCACACCATGTCGGCGCCCGCGCGCCAGGCGTCCAGCATGCTGGCAATCATTGCCGGGGGATGCTGCAGATCGGCATCGATCAGCACCACCACCTCGCCCTGCGCATGGTCGATGCCGGCCGTCAGCGCTGCCTCCTTGCCAAAGTTGCGCGACAGGCGCAGGTAGCGCACGCCGGGCTGCTGCAGCCAGGGCAACAGCGCCAGCGGGGTGGCGTCGGTGCTGCCGTCGTCGACCACGAGCACCTCCCAGTGCGGCGACAGGGCCTGCAGCGCGCCGGTCAGGGCCTGCAGCAGCGGCCCGATGTTGCCGGCTTCGTTGTAGGCCGGCACCACGCAGCTGATGCCGGGCCGGGCGGGGCGCACAGTCGGCGCGGGCAAGGTGTATGCGGTGGAAGCCATCAGGGGTGGTCGGGCACGGCGCGTGATTCGGGATGGTGCGATTCTCGGTGACGGCGCGCCGCTTGCGTGGCCGGCCCGCCCTGCAAGGCCGCGCCGGCCCCGGGCGACGCCGCTACACTGGGCGCCGGTCGGCAGTTCACCCAGGCGTTGCCGCACGACACCCGTCGCGTGCTAAACCTGCCCTCGATCATCGAGACCCCAAGCCCCCGCGTGCCGTTTCTTGCGTGCGACCTGGCTGGAAGTCGGCAACCCCCAGCACCCGGCGTGCCGAAGCTCGGCCCCGGAGCCCGTCGTGCGTGTGGAGAATGGCCATGAGCCGCTTGCCGCTTGCCTTTGCCGTGCCCGATGCGACGCTGTTTGCGCGATCGCTGGGCCAGGCCCTCAAGACCCGCCATGCCGCCGGCAGTCCGCCGCCCGGCCATGTCGAGTTGCTCAACCTGATGGCCCGGGCGCTGGGCCACCGCAACCTGCAGAGCCTGCAGGCTGGCATGGCCACTGCGCCGCCCGCCCTGCCGGCGCCGCCGCTGGCCACCGAGGACCGCCCGGCGCCGCCGGCGCTCAGCGACAACGCCCGCAAGGCGCTGATGCAGTTCGACAGCCGGGGCCGGCTGCTGCGCTGGCCCACCAAGTACAGCATCCAGACGCTGGCGATGTGGGTGCTTTGGACGCTGTTCGACGGCCGCCGGGTCTACACCGAGAAGCAAGTCAACGAGGTGCTCAAGGCTGCCAACGCCTTCGGCGACCATGTCACGCTGCGGCGCGAGCTGATCAATCACCGGCTGATGAGCCGCAAGCCCGACTGCAGCGAATACCGCAAGCTGCCGGTGCGGCCCGATGCCGAAACCCGGGCCCTGCTGCAGGCCTGGCGCCAGCAGGTGCGCAGCCGGCCGGCCGAGCGCACCGAGCGGCCCGACAGCCCGCGGCGGCGCCCGCAGGCGCAGGCCGCCGCCGGGCCGGCCGGTGATGCGGGCTGACCGGCGGGCCTGACGGAGACACCAGAGCGGCACTCGGCACTCGGCGCTTGCCGCTGGCGCGGTTCAGCCGGCGCTGGTGCAGGCCGCGATCGGGGGGCAGGCGCTGGCAGTCAAATCGCCAGCAAGTGCTGGCGGTAGTGCACCAGCTCGTCGATCGACTCGTGGATGTCGGCCAGCGCGGTATGGGCCTGGGCCTTCTTGAAGCCTTCCAGGGCCGACGGCTTCCAGCGCTTGGCCAGCTCCTTCAGGGTGCTGACATCGAGGTTGCGGTAGTGGAAGAAGTCTTCGAGCAGCGGCATGTCCTTGGCCATGAAACGCCGGTCCTGGCAGATCGAGTTGCCGCACATCGGGCTCTTGCCCTTGGGCACATAGGTCTTGAGCCAGGCGATCACCCGGGCCTGGGCCTCGGCTTCGTCCAGGGTGGACGCGCGCACCCGCTCGGTCAGGCCGCTCTTGCCGTGGGTGCCCTTGTTCCAGTTGTCCATGCCGTCGAGCACCGCGTCGCTCTGGTGCACGGCAAACACCGGACCCTCGATGCGCACCCGAAGGTGCGGATCGGTCACCACCACCGCGATCTCGATGATGCGGTCGGTGAAGGGCGACAGGCCGGTCATCTCCAGATCGATCCAGATCAGGTTCTGTTCGCTCAGTGGCAGCTCGGTGGCGGGGGACGGGGCGGGGTTGTCAGGCAGGCTCATCGGGCGATTGTGGCAGCGCCGGCAGCGCACGGTGCCCACCCCTACACTCAGGCTCATGCTGTCACCTACCCTGCTCACCCTGTGCTTTGCCACCGCGCTGGTGCTGTCGCTGGCACTCAAGTTCTGGCTGGCCACGCGCCAGATACGCCACGTGGCGGCCCATCGCCATGCGGTGCCACCGGCCTTTGCCGGGCGGGTCAGCCTGGACGCGCACCAGCGCGCTGCCGACTACACCCTGGCCAAAGGCCGCCTGGGCCTGCTGACCACGGCCTTCGGCAGCGTGGTGCTGCTGGGCTGGACCCTGCTGGGCGGCCTGGACACGCTCAACACCCTGCTGCGCGACACAGTGCAGCCCACCTGGGGCACGCTGGCCTACCAGCTGGCGCTGCTGGTCGCGTTCATGCTGATCGGCGGCCTGCTGGACCTGCCCTTCGAGCTCTATGCCACCTTCGGCATCGAGGCCCGCTTCGGCTTCAACCGCAGCACCTGGCGGCTCTACCTGGCCGATGCGATCAAGGGCCTGGCGGTGGCCGCCGTGATCGGCCTGCCACTGGCTGCTGGCGTGCTGTGGATCATGGGCGCCACGGGCGGCGCGTGGTGGCTGTGGGCCTGGGCCGCCTGGACCGCTTTCCAGCTGCTGGCGATGCTGGCCTATCCGACCCTGATCGCGCCCCTGTTCAACAAGTTCGAGCCCCTGGCCGATGCCAACCTGAAGGCGCGCGTCGAGGCCCTCATGCGGCGTTGTGGCTTTGCCGCCAAGGGCCTGTTCGTGATGGACGGCAGCCGCCGGTCGGCCCACGGCAATGCCTACTTCACCGGGCTGGGCGCCAGCAAGCGCGTGGTGTTCTACGACACCCTGCTGGCCAAGCTGTCGGCGTCCGAGGTCGAGGCGGTGCTGGCGCATGAATTGGGTCACTTCAAGCACCGGCATGTGACCCAGCGCATGCTGATGATGTTCGGCCTGAGCCTGGCCGGTCTGGCCTTGCTGGGCTGGCTGGCACGCCAGCCGGGCTTCTACCTCGGCCTGGGCGTGCAACCCAATCTGGGGGCGCCGAATGACGCGCTGGCCCTGCTGTTGTTCATGACCGCGCTGCCGGTTTTCGGCTATTTCGTCAGCCCCTTGCTGGCCCAGTTGTCGCGCCGGCATGAATTTCAGGCCGATGCTTATGCCCATGCCCAGTCGAGCGGGGCTGACCTGTCCAGCGCCCTGCTCAAGCTGCACCAGGACAATGCCGCCACCTTGACGCCCGACCCGGTCTATGTGCGGTTCTACTACTCGCATCCGCCCGCCAGCGAACGCGTGGCCGCCCTGCAAGCCCTGGGCACATGAGCCAGGCGCCCCCAGCGCCGCCCGCGCCTGAAGGCCGGCACACCGACGATCTGGCCGGCAATGGCCGGGTGGTGGCGGCCCATGGCCGGCAATGCATGGTCGAGACCCTGGAGGGCCGCCGCCTGCTGTGCCTGACCCGCGGCAAGAAGAGCGACTGCGTGGTGGGCGACCGGGTGCATTGGCAGGTGGCCGGCGATGCCGGCGTGATCGACAAGGTGGCCGAACGCCGCAACTTGTTGTTCCGGCAGGATGAATGGAAGACCAAATCCTTTGCCGCCAACATCGACCAGCTGCTGGTATTGGTGGCAGTGGAGCCGATGTATGCCGAAACCCAGCTGGCGCGGGCGCTGATCGCCGCCGAATTTGCCGGCATCCCGACCCAGATCGTGCTCAACAAGACCGATCTGCCCACCCTGCCGGCCGCACGCGAGCGCCTGGCCCCCTACGCCGCCACCGGTGTGCCGGTGCACGAGCTGTCGCTCAAGGCCCGTGGCGACGCGGCGCGTGCGGTGCTGACCCCCTTGCTGGCCGGCAAGGCCACCCTGGTGCTGGGCCCCAGCGGCATGGGCAAGAGCACGCTGATCAACCTGATGGTGCCCGCCGCTGCGGCCCAGGTGGGCGAGATCTCGATCGCCCTGAACGCCGGCCGCCACACCACCACCAGCACCACCTGGTACTGGCTTGACGAGGCACGCCAGAGCGCGCTGATCGACTCACCGGGGTTCCAGGAATTCGGCCTGCGCCAATTGCAGGCCACCGATCTGGCCGGCCTGATGCCCGACATCCGCCTGCATGCGGCGCAGTGCCGCTTCTACAACTGCAGCCACTTGCACGAACCCGGCTGCGGCGTACGTGAGGCGCTGGCCGGCGGCAGCATCCACCCCTCGCGCTACCGCATCTACGGCGAGTTGCACGCCGAGCTGTCCGCTAGCAAGTGGTGAGCGGCAGAGCGTCTCACGCCCTCGCAGAGCTCGGGCGGTGACTGAGGCGGCAAACAGTGCGCAGGCACTGTTTGCCGCCTCAGTCACCCCACCAGATTGGCCAGGGTTAGCAGGGCTACCAGCAGCATCCACAACACCACCGAGCGCCATACCAGCCCGACCACGCTGCGCAGGTGGCCAATCTGGGGTGGATCGCCGATCGTGGAGCCGTCGGCCGAGGCATCTTCAGTGGGCCCGGCATCGAAGCCGCGCGAGCGGTCAGGGGTGACGCCCGGCGCGGCGCGGCCGCCCAGTTGCACGCCCACCGCGCCGGCAGCGGCAGCCAGGATCACACCCTCGTTCGGGTATTTCCAGAGCGCTGCATCGCGGCGCCAGGCATTGATCGCCTCTTCAAAATTACCCACCACCGCAAACCCGAAGGCAGTCAGGCGCGAGGGCACATGGTCGATCAGGGCGAACAGGGTTTGAGAAACCTGCATCAAGCGTTGATTGGCCGGCATGCCCAGGGACTTGCTCGGGAATCCCCAGTAGCGCGCGGCAAACTCGGACATGCGATACAGCACCGCACCCAGCGGCCCCAGGCCCAGGGTGCAGAGCAGCACGAACCAGAAGAACACGCCGAAGACATGGCGGTGCGCAGCCAGCAGGGCATGCTCGATCACATGGCGCAACACCTCGGTACGCGGCAGCTCGCTGGCATCCAGGTGGCGCCATTCGGCCAGCAGCCGGCGCGCCTCGAGCTCGTCGCCGCGGTCCAGGGCATCGCGGATGTCGGTGTAGTAGTGGCTGAACTGGCGAAAGCCCAGCGTTAGGTAGAGCACGCTCACATTGAACACCAGGGCCAGCAGCAGGCTCCATTGGTGTACCGCCAGGTAGAGCAAGGCCACCAGCAGGCCCGGCGCACCGATCGACACGCCCCAGACGACCCAGGCATGGTGCTCGCGTCCGGCATCGAAGTTGCGTCCGGTCCAGGCTACCCATGACACCAGCGTATGGTGTACCCAGTTGTCGCGCGGCAGCGGCTTGAGCTGCTCGATGATCAGGGCCAGGAGGACGGCGAAGAAACTCATTGCCGATCATCATACCCAGCGCCTGTGGCGGCCCTGGCCGCCGCCTCAACCGTGCGCCAGGAATCCGTAGAGGTTGCGCAGCATGGCCGCAGTGGCGCCCCAGATGAAATAGGGCTCGCCCGCGCGCCCGTCCGCTGACCAGGGCATGGACAGGAAGTGCCGCGCCTGCCCGTCCAGGTCCAGGCTGTGGCGGCGGTGGTGGGCCGGCGACATCAAGAACTGCAGCGGCACCTCGAACACCTCGGCCACCTCAAAACTGTCAGGCGTCAGGCTGAAACCCGGCTGCACCAGGGCCACCACCGGCGTGACCCGGTAGCTGGTCACGGTGGTGTAGACCGGCAACTGGCCGATGATCTCGACGAAGGACCGGTCCAGACCGACTTCCTCCTCGGTCTCGCGCAGGGCGGTGGCGACCACATCCACATCCTGGTCCTCGCAGCGCCCGCCCGGAAAGCTGATCTGCCCGGCATGGTCGCGCAGATGGGCAGTGCGCTGGGTCAGCAGCACCTGCAGGCCGTGGTCGCGCATCACCAGCGCCACCAGCACCGCTGCGGCCAGGGGCTCGCCTTCGCTATTGAAACGGCCCCCGTCGCCCGGAAATTCAGGGGTCCAAGCCGGCGGGTCGGCGAAGCGGTCGCGCAGCGCGTCCGGCGCCATGCGGTGGGCGGGCACCGGCGGCAGGTGGGCGTCGATGCCCACCACCGGGATGGCCATGGGGTCGAGGATGCGGGACGGGCGATCAGCCATGCAGCGATTGTGTCGGGTAAGTAAAAAGCCGCCCTTGGGCGGCTTGATCGTGGCGGCAGCGCAGCTTTGAAGCCGGGTCGACCTGCCCGCCTCAGCGCTGGGCGGCGCGAAACTCAACCCAGCTTTTCTTTGATCCGCGCCGATTTGCCAGAGCGCTCGCGCAGGTAGTACAGCTTGGCGCGG